>JALOOE010000615.1 GCA_025454565.1 Anaerolineae bacterium | reverse complement strand
GTCATGGCGCGGAGCTCCTTTCACCTGCGTACGTTCGTGGCTCGATGTGAATTGCGCTTGTTCCACAGTGAGACCGCGTTCCGGCCGCGTCGGAGCCAATCCTGGGTGTTATCGCGACTCGATCTGGGTGGTCAAACACTGCAAGATGGTGAGAAGCGCATGCAAACGTCATACCTATCAGTGATTCAGGGATTTCCGATGAACAGCATACACGAATTCATGTGAGAAGGCAAATCTCAAAAGGATGCTGTAATGTGCTTCGTAATGCCACTGGAGTATCATATTTTGTTCCCAAAATGATATTCCTTAATTTGACAATATAATGAAATGCCAATAAAATACTGCTATGAGCTATTCGTCCTAGCTGCCACATAGAAGATGCACTTCTCAGCCAACCCTGGAGGGATCGATGAAACGGCTTCTTCCGTTGTTCTGCATCTTGGTTGTCCTATTTGCGCCGGCCGGAGTGGCTTCTGCTAACAAGCCACTGCCAGGCAATTTCTCGACCACCGGTTATACGACCAACCTCGTCCCGATACCCGTTGGCCCGAATTCGTTACCCACGGAGTTTGTGCTCCTCGCGCCGAGCAGCTACGCCAAGTTCCACATCAAGGCGCAAGGAGGGCCGGCAGTCGACGACAACGCGCAGTGCATCGCTATCTACGGGGCTCCATGCTCAATGGTTTGTGGATTTGTAGGCGCACCATGCGGCGCGGCGGGCGACCTCGTCGGATCATTCACGTTCGATGAGTGGGGGGTCGTCCATCTGACCTCCCGCTCTGGCGCCAACCACGGCTTCCTATCGATCATGACATCTGCTGGCGTGGCGGAATCACGCTTCAGCGGGCCTGCCTCGCTCGAAGGGGTCAGTGGCAGCTTCACCTTCCTCAGAGGCGCCGGCGATTACCGCAATCTCAGGGGGGGGGGCACGTATGAGGGCAACGCTGGCGCGTTCTTCAAGGTTGACTATGCATCGTGCGGGGGAAGGGACAATCCTTGCTCCCCAAACCGGTGTGCTGTTTTCGGGGATGATTTGAAAATCCAGAATGACAAGACCGGATGGCGCATCGCCAACGAAGGCGAGGAGACGATCACGCTCAGTTCGCTGTTTGTTTATTGGCCCGCTGATAACGGCGACCTGGCAGAGGTGAAGCTGGGCGGCAAGACGCTTTGGCGCGGCTCGCAAGACGCCCCGATCTTCGAGTTCGACCTCGCCGCTGTCGAGAATCGTGAGATCCGCGCAGGCAAGTCCGGCGAACTCACGTTGGAGTTCGCCAACAAGCGGATCAGCCGAGAGCCGAGCGACTACACCATCCTGGCTAAGTTCGCTGAAGGCTGTGCTGTGCCTTTTGCCGCCTTCAAGGGCATCCCTTGATCGCCTAGCCTCGCCGTCCGCCTTATGCAACACGCCGGGATTCGCGCAGGGTCCCGGCGTGGTGCTACTCCCCGATCACCGTCTGCCGCGCGATGTGCGGATCGGTGAACACGTCCTGCACATCCACGGCCTTCGTGGAGAAGCTCCAGACCACTGCCCCCTCCGGCCCGGCCTGGAACCAGTGCGGCGTGTTCGGCTCAAACGTGACCTGATCGCCCGGACGCAAGATGTGTTCATGCCAGACCGTATACGTGTCCCCGCGTCCTGCCGGCGGATGCCCTTTCGGGTTGGGCGTTGGCTCGCCGCGGCCGTAGAGATAGAGCTCGCCCCACGCGCAGCGCAGCGTCTCCTCCTTGCCCTCGTATGATCCCAACCGGGGATGCGCGTGCTCCGGGAGGGTCTGGCCGGGGGTGAGCGCCAGCAGCTTGGCGGCGATCTTCTCGCTGTTCACCAGCGTCAGGATCTGTGCGCCGCTGCTTTCCAGTTCGCCCAGCCCGAAGTCGGCTACCTCGATGCCCGCCAGTTCACCGGGCCGGAAGGCCAGTCCGGTCTTCTGTAGCAGCTCTGCCGCTCGCTGCTGCGCGCGTCGTTGCTCCGTTCGGGTGATCATCTTCTCTGTTCCACACTTTCTTATCTCAAAATCGCCAGGACGCCAAGAGACCCAGATCTAGCTGCGCGCCTTTGCGTCTCCGCGTGAAGTAAGCAGTTGCCGCGCCTCGGCGGGCGTGGCCGGTTCGCGGCCAAGTTCCCGCGCGATGCGCACCAGCCGCTCGATCAACTGCGCGTTGCTCGTCGCGGGCTGGCCGGGGTGATAGAACGGGTTGTCCTCGAACCCTGCGCGGACGTGCCCGCCCATATTCATCGCCAGGACCGACATGCGCAGGTCGCTCCCGCCGTGTCCCACCACGCCCCAGAGCGACCCGGCCGGGATCGTCTCGCTGAGGAAGAGCAGATTCTTCGGTGTCGCCGGCAGCGCGCCGCGCTGTCCCAGGATGAAGCCGAACAGCATCGGCGGCGCGATCCATCCCTGCTCCGCGAGCGCGACTGCGTTGGTGATCATGCCCGCCTCGAAGATGGCGATATCGGGCTTGATGCGGCGGCGCTGCATCTCCTGCGCCCAGTAGGCGATGTCGTCAGGGGAATTGACATATACGCCCTTGTCGTAGTTCACCGAGCCGGGGTTGAGGGACGCCAGCTCGATGTCGGCCTGGAGCGAGACGCAGCGTTCGGCGGCCGTGAGGGTGTTGACCCCGCCGGTCGAGCCTTCGATGACGATGTCGCAGCCCGCCCGGATCAGCCGGAGGGTGCGCTCGAACGCCGTGAGATCCTTCGTCGGCTGGCCAGCCTCGTCCCACACGTGCAAATGGACGACATTGGCGCCGGCGTTCGCCGCCCGCACGACCTCGGCCGCGATCCCTTCCGGGGAGAGATCGAGGCCGGGGATGCCCTGGGCGATGGATGGCGGGATGCTCGGCGCGACGGTGATGAGGAGTTTGTCGGTCATACCCATTCCTGTGGCGGCTCCGACGCAAGATCCGCCAGCCAACCCTTTCGGCGGTCGGACTGGACGGCGTGGCGCGCTTCGCCGATCAGTTTGCCGAGGCTGCGGGAGCAGCGGATCGTCGGGCCTGGCGGTGCATAGCGCGTGGGCAGCGCTGACGGGCGCCGGTTGAGCAGCTCGTTGAAACACGGCGCGTGCCGCTCGATCAAGCCGCGCTCGGCCGCATTCAGGTCGTGGCCGACATCAGCGAACGCAGCCGAGCGCGAATCGTGCAGCTCGATCGTGAAGCGCATCGAAGTCGGCCAGTTGCACAGGATGAAGCGTCCCAACATCGAGCGGCCCTTGAACCCATCTAGGATGTGCTGCCAGACGCGGTCGAACGCGACATAGGACTGGCCCACGTAGAAGACGACCTCGTCATCGCGACATAGGTACAGATCGTAGCCCCGCCAGCCCGGCGGACAGTGCTGCTCGGTGAGCAGGAATTCTTTGAGCGGCATGGCGAGGCGGTCGCCGGTCTTGAGGCTGTCCATCGTGCTATACCCAACCCCGCTCCTGGTACTGCGCATAACCGATCTTCAACGCGGCTTCGAGCTGCAGCGGCAGCTCGTCGTCCAGTTTTTTGATGTGGAAGCAGGATTTCCCCTTGAGCAGGCGCAGCAGCTCCGGTTTGAAGACCGTCTTGAGATCCGTCTCGGCATAGATCGGCATGAAGTAGAAGCCGACGTAGCCCTTCTGGATGATCAGCCCAGCGAAGTAGACCTCCTTGCGCTTGCGGCCCTCGATCACCAGGTCCTTGATCGACCACAGGTCGTAGTGGCTGGCGTCGTCCATCTTCGGGACGAGCGGCGGCGCGTAGGCCGCCAGAAGACCCTTGAGTGACTCGAATATTGTAGTGATATCCTGGGTTGTATCCATCTCATCCTCGTTAGCTCATTCCCAGTATGTGCTCCACAAACGCCTGCACCTCGCGCCGGCAGCGCCGCCAGTCAAGATCCGAGACGTCGAGCACGAGAGTCTGCGCCGGCAGCCGGTGGAGCAAGGACAGTTCGACCGCGCGGCGGTCTTCGT
>JALOOE010000043.1 GCA_025454565.1 Anaerolineae bacterium | reverse complement strand
CGATGCAACAATGCCGACGGCGAACAGGCTGGCGCCGATCGGTATCGCGCAGATCGAGATCGGAGCTCTCCCAGGCGCAGCCTGAGGCGTCGCGACCACCGTCGCTACTGTAGTTGCACTTGCTGTGACGGTCGATGCTGCCACAGTTGGCGTTGGCGGCTCTGCGGTGGCGGTTGGCGTAGGCGCTTCGGGCGTAGCGGTCGGCGATGGTGACGGCGCGAGCGTTGGGCTTGCGGTCGGCGCCGGGCTGGGGGTTGTCGTGCGTGTTGCCGTCGGCGCGGGCGTGCGGGTCGGCGTCGATGCCGGTGTCGGCGGCGGGATGAGCGCGGCCCGACCTGCCGGCGCGCCCGCTTCGACGAGCAGCCGGGGCGCGCCGCCGACGCCTGGCGTGCAATCTGGGCCGGCGCTGCACACCGCACCCGGCAACTCGATGACATAGACGCCATCGGCCGCTTTGATCGGGCTGGCCCGGCCGCGCTCGTCCACCAGCAGCCCCTCCGGCGCGATGGCCTTGACGCGGACGCGCGCCGGCGTCCGTCCCCACGTCCAGAGCACGGTGGTGGTCTGCCCGCCGCGATCGAAGGTGAACGCGACGACATCCCCGAGCTGCTGCTTCACCACGCCCCTGAAATCGCGCAGGTAGGTCGTCACCGTCCGATACGCGTCGAACGCGGGCCGGCGCGAGTCGTCGGCGCGCAACAAGCCGAACGGCTCTATCGACTCCGGGTGCTCGGCGCTGTTGCGGAGCTTGTAGATCTCCACGCGGCTCGCCCCGGCCGCGAACGCCTGGCTGAACTGCTGGATCACGAACGCGGCCTGCTCATCGAGTGAGATGCGATAGCGTGGGGCCGACCAGGGCGGCTCCTGCGGATCGTCCGAGGGGGGCGCGTTGGTCTCGTTGATCCAGATCTCTTTGCCGGCGATCCCGTGGCGCGCCAGGGCGGCCTTCACCTCGCCGATCACTTGCGGCGCCTGGGTGGGGTTGAAGTAGAGGTGATAGGGCACGACATCGAAGAAGAAGCCGCCGGCCACCGCTTCGGGGTCGGCCGCGAGCGTGTCCAGCAATCTGTCGAGATAAAGCCGCCGGCCATGCGTCCAGTCCCAGAAGTAGGTCTGCCCAGCCATCGCGACCTGCGCGTCCCGATCGACCTCTTTAATGGCACGATAAGCCGTTTTCAGCAGGCGAGCGTAATCCGCCTCGTTGCCCAGCCACGTGCTGCCGGGATGGTCGGGCTCCCACACATCCGGCTCGTTCCAGATGACCCACTGGCGGATGCGGCCGCGGTATTGCTGGGCCATGCGGCGGACGAACGTCTCCCAGGCGTCCATCTTGGGCACGGCGCGCGCATCGGCCGCGTCGCTGGCGCTGGCCCAAGCGGGCGTGCCAATCAACAGCCCGACGACTTGCCGGCCATCCGCCAGCTCGCGCTCGATGAAGGGGTCGGGGACATTGGCGGGCTTCCAATCAGCGGGGCCGGCCGGCTGGATCACATCCCAGCGGAGGATCACCCGCGTGAAGCCTGCGCCGGCTTCGGTTGCGGCCGCGGGGTTGACGAACGTCTCGACGATACCGAAGCGCGGGTCGGGAGGCGGGCGATCACCCTGGGCCGCGAACGCAAGAGTAACACACAAGGCGGAAGGCAGAAGGCAGAGGGCAGAACGAAGAAGGCAGAACACCCGTTGAGCTCGGTTCTTGTTCATCATTCATCATTCTGACTTCTGACTTCTGCATGCCAACGCGGCTCCCGCACCCACCAGCGCATCAGGATGAGGGCGGCCGCGTCGATTGCGACGCAGACGGCGAAGAGCCAGTTGTAGCCGAGGCTGGCCATCGCGGCGCCGATCAGCGGCGCGACAATCGCCACCATGCCGACGCCGGTGTTGGCAATCCCGACATAGGTGGGCCGCCGTGCCGGCTCGCAAAACTCCATCACGACCAGCATCGCGGAGCCGACACTGGCGGTCGATCCGATGCCGAACAGGATGAAGGCGACGAAGTACCACTCGGGTGTCGGCGCCAGCCAGGTCAGCGCATAACCGAAAGTCGTGGCCAGGATCGAAAGCTCCAGCGACAGCTTGTGTCCAAAACGGTCCGCCAGGAAGCCGAGGCTGATATAGCCGAGCGTTTGCCCGACCAGCATGGCGATGGTATACAGCCCCGCCGTGCTGTCGGGGACGTTCCAGCGTTGAATTGCCGACACCGTGACGAAGCCGATGCCCATGCCTGCCAACGCCATCAGCAGCCGGGCGATCAAGAAGCGGCGGAAGTTGTGGTCGCGGCGCAACAGATCGGGCAAACCGGTCAGGTACTCGGTCGTGCTGCGCCGCGGCGCGGTCGATTTCTGCACCGGCTCGCGCGCCAGCGCCAACCAGGCCCAACTGATCATGATGGCGGTTGCTGCGATGGTGAAGAGCGCAGCGAAGTTGGTCGGATAGGCGAGGTTCTTCAGTAACCAGGTCGTAGCGACCGCGCCGATCGCGCCCGCGCCCGCGCCGATAAAGTTCGTGACGCCGACGAAACGGCCGCGACGCTCCACCGGGAACATCCTGGCGATCATGTCCTGCCACGCTGTGCCGAGCGAGCCGGCGCCCAGGCCG
This sequence comes from Anaerolineae bacterium, assembly GCA_025454565.1. Taxonomy (GTDB): domain Bacteria; phylum Chloroflexota; class Anaerolineae; order CG2-30-64-16; family CG2-30-64-16; genus JALOOE01. Next base: position 6,778 of record JALOOE010000043.1, on the reverse strand, counting down.
TGCCAGGCGAAGCAGACGAAGAAGATCACGAGCGAGAGGGTCGGGTTGCTGACGGCAATGAGCGCGGCCAGCACCAAGCCCCACACCGGCAGGCGCTCCAGAAACAAGCCCAGGTTGACGACCACCGGCTTTTTGCGGGCGAGCCGTTCCACAAGATTCGCGGTGAAAAGCTGCGGCAAGAACCACGAGGCCTGGGCGAAGACCGCCAACAGACCGATGGCCAGCGGGCTGGTGGTCAGTTTGCTGACGAAGAGGGGCAGGATGGTGGCGCTCGACATAAAACTGGCGCCGAACCAGAAAAACGCGCCATCCAGGAGATTGACCGAGAAATTCCACCGGTAGTTGCGCTGAACCTCAGCGACGATCTCCGCTTCGCTGCGTTCGGGCACCGGTCTATGCAGTTCGAGCAGCCAGGCCAGCGCGTTCCGGACGGGCCGGAACACCGGTGCGAACCGCGCATGCATCATCGCAAAAAGCAGCATATCACATGACCGGACTTGGGGAGTTACCCATCCAGGGCGTCGTCGCTGCAACAGCCACGGCTCATCAGCAGCTTGAGAATACCCAACACCGCTCCGAGTATGAGCGCGAAGACGATAGCCGCGCGCAGATCGAACACGACCTTCGCGTCTCCGCCGACCTCGCCCGCGGCCACAAAGGCGATCGAGCCGTTGTTGACTTCGACACGACGCGCCATTGCCGCGCCCACGCCGCCACCGGCCACGTTCACAACATCAGCCTTCGCCAACGCAACACCGCCATCGGTGACGTTGATCGTGCTGGCCTGGGCCTGCGCAATGCCGCCGTCTGTGAGGTTAATCGTGACCGCGTTCGCCTGGGCGATGTTGCCGCCGTTGACGGTCACGGTCTCGGCGGTCACAGATTCGACCGAACCGCCGTCGAATGTGACATTCTGAGCCGTCACCGGGCCCGGCTCACCGGTTGCGGCTTCGGGTTTGTCGTTCATGCGATGCGTCTCCTTTCGGGATCTCGTCGGTAGGTGCGGAGGTAGATTCGACTCTCGATTTCGCATCCGTGCTTTTTCCCGATGCGCCATCATGCTGTAGCCGAACATGGTTATTCTATCATACCGACGAAGGAACGCCGAAAACACGCAGCCGCGTGTTGGACTGCTACCATCATACGGATTACAATCGGGTCAGAGCGGGGTGTCTGTATGCGCGTCTACCTGGCAATCGCTGTCAAATCGTTCCAGAAACACCTGACCTACCGGGCCGCCAACCTGGCCGGCATCATCACGAACATGTTTTTCGGCGCGGTGTACGTCTTCGTCTACGTGGCGCTGTTCGAGGGGCGGACAACCGTTGGCGGGTTGGACGTGCGCGATGCGGTCACGTATGTCGTGCTCACGCAGGCGCTGCTGATGGCGATGTCCGCCTTCGGCAATCGCGAGCTGTCCGAGTCGATCATGAAAGGCCAGATCGCAGCCGATCTCAGCCGGCCGCTTGATTTCTACCTCTACTGGGCGGCCATCGACCTGGGTCGGGCGGTCTACTATCTGATTTTTCGGGGCATTCCGACCTTTGTCATCGGCCTGATCCTCTTTCGTGCGCGGCTGCCCGCCAGCCCCAACGCTGCGTTGGCGTTCGCGGCGTGTCTGGCGACCGGGATCGTGATGAGCTATGCCTTCCGTTTCATCCCCAACAGCCTGGCCTTCTGGACAACCGATGCGCGTGGCATCAACTACCTGGTCAATACCGTAATCCTCTTCTTTTCCGGCTTCATCGTGCCGATCAACTTCTTCCCGCCGGTGTTGCGCGGTCTGGTTCTGCTGCTCCCCTTCTCGGCGCTGGCGAACCTGCCGGTAAATGTATACCTGGGCAATGTCACCGGGCCGGAGCTCGCGCAGGCGCTGGCCGTGCAGACGGCGTGGATCATCGCGCTGGTGATCGGCGGTCGGGCGCTGCTCAGGCGGCTGGTCACGCGCCTGACGGTGCAGGGAGGGTAGACGGAAACGATGCGCGCCATGCTACGGCTCTACTTTCGCCTGATCGGAGCGCAGATCCGTTCCGAGATGCAATACCGCGCCTCGCTGGTCGCCGAGACGGTGGGCGCCTTCGTGATTACGGCGCTCGATTTCGTTGCGATCGTCATCCTGCTGGGGCGTTTCCAGGAAATCGATGGCTGGACGCTGGCGGAGGTGGCCTTCTTGTACGGGGTGTCCACCATCTCCTTCTCGATTGCCGAGCTCAACGCGGGCGGCTATGACTATTTCGATCGCATGGTGGTGCGGGGCGACTTCGATCGCCTGCTGATCCGTCCGCTCGGCACCGTTTTCCAGATGCTTACCGAGGCGTGGCCGCTGCGCCGCTTCGGACGCCTGGCGCAGGGGGTGATCGCCTTCGGCTTCGCGATGACGCTGCTGCGTCCCGAATGGGATGCGTTTCATTGGGCGTTTCTAGCGATTACCATCTGCGGCGGCGCCCTGCTATTCTTCGCGATCTTTGTGATCGGTTCCGCGGCCTGCTTTTGGTCGCCCCAAACCGCCGAGCTGACCAATGTCTTCTCGTATGGCGGGCAGTTCATGACCAGTTACCCGATGAGCATCTATGAACGCTGGATGCGCGCCTTCTTTACCTTTGTGATCCCGATGGCGTTCATCAACTATTATCCTTCGCTTTACCTGCTTGACAAGCCGGATCCTTTTGGGTTGCCCGCGTGGACACCGTTTCTAGCGCCTTTCGTCGCTGTCTTCGCGTTCCTCGGCGCGCTCGCGGTCTGGCGTTTCGGCGTGAGTCACTACCAAAGCACCGGAAACTGATCACCGCAAAAGCGCCGCGGTTGTTTTTGCTATTTTTAAGTCAGTAATATATAATACCATGTGATAAGTCCCACTGATTGGGCTGCTGAGCGGTTCGTTTTTGCACAGCTTGATAGGAGCTATCCCGTGGCAGCCGAGCAAACTATTGAGCCCGGCAACCGAATAGCGAGTCGCTGGCGCTGGCAATGGCTGCTGCTCGTATTCCCCGCCCTGCTGGTGATGGGAGTCGTGGCGTTTGCCACGCTCAAACCCGTCAAGGTGTTGCCGCGTGTCCGCCCGGCGCCCTCTTTCATCCTCACCGACCAGACCGGACAACGCCTGACCAACGAGGATTTGCGCGGCCAGACTGTCCTCTACACCTTCGGTTACACCGGGTGCGGCGCTGCCTGCGACCCTCTGAACGCGATCATGAGATCTGTGCAGGATGACGCCGCGCGCTACGCCACGGATGGGCTGCCCATCACCCTCGTAACCATGTTTTTCGATCCGGTGCGGGACACACCAGAGGCGATGCAGGCGTACGCCAAGTCGGTCGGGGTTGACCCTGCGCGCTGGCATCTTGCGACCGGCGAACCGGCGCGCCTCAAGCAAACCATTGGGGGCGGCTTTGAGGTGTACTACACGCCCCAGAGCGATGGCGGATTTACCTTCGAGCCGGCTGCCGTCCTCGTCGACCCGCTCGGCATCATCCGCGGCGAGTATCGCGCGCAAGCGCAAACGCTGGATACCAAGATTGTCCTGCGCCAACTTGATGTGCTGGCACAGGAAATGCGCAACAACACGGCCGCTGGCCGTCTCGCTTATGAGGCAGCGCATTTGTTCTTGTGCTACGCACAGTAGGAGGATGAGATGCCGGCGAAACGCGTCCGTGTACTGATTCTTGCGTCGCTCGGGCTATTGGCCGTGGCGATTGCAGCCTGGCTGCTGCTGCCGCGACTCTTGCCCTATAACTATCACGGCTTTGCGATGGAGCCGACGAAGCCCGTCGCCGATTTCACCCTGGAGGGTCCGAACGGCAAGCCGGTGAAGCTCAGCGATTTCCGGGATAAGCTGACGGTGCTCTACTTCGGTTATACCTATTGCCCGGATGTGTGCCCTACCACCCTCGCCGAGCTGGCGCACGGGTTGAAGGGTCTCGGGCGCAAGGCCGACAAAGTCCAGGTGGTGATGGTGACCGTGGACCCCGAACGCGACACGCCGGAGATGCTGGCGAAGTACGTGGCGAACTTCGATCCGCATTTCATCGGGTTGAGCGGCACGCCCGACCAGATCGCCGCGGCGGCTACGCCGCTCGGCATCTACTACCAGAAGCACGACGGCACGGCCGCGACCGGCTATCTGGTGGATCATACCGCCAGCGTCGCCGTCATCGATCAGAACGGCTATTTGCGCCTGGTGTTTCCCTTTGGGACGTCGGGCGAAGAGATTGCCAGCGATTTAGCGCATCTGCTCAAATAGGAAAGGAGGAAGCTATGGCACAGGGCAAACCCACAAAAACGAATGTTCCACCAGCGGAGAAGGCCGAGGAGTTCCAGCCCAGAGGTACGTTTGTCATGCTCTTCATCTTCATGCTCCTGCTCATCATCCTGTGGGGCTCGGTTTATCTCATTTTGTTGTCGCGAGGAGTGACGATATGACCGCCGAAAAGCGTTCATTACACATCAACCGACTGGAGCGCCGGTGGATCATTGCCAGCGCTATCCTCCTGGTCATCTTCATGCTTGCCATCACGGTGACGAGCCTGGCGGGCGGCATTGCTGTGCCGGCGCCCGTGGCACGCGTGAATCCGCAGACAGTAGATAAGGAAGGCCCCTTCGCCAATCCTGGCTTGCGCGAGTTGGCTCCAGGCAAATACGAGGCCTACATCCTTTCCCAGATCTGGAGTTTCAACCCGCGCGAGATCACCGTACCGGCCGGTTCAAGCGTGACCTTCTACGTCACCAGCAAAGACGTGCAGCACGGCTTTCACCTGGACGGCACCAACATCAACATGCAGATCGTGCCCGGCCAGGTGTCCAGGTTGACCGCGAAGCTCGATAAGCCTGGCGAGTACAACTTCATCTGTCACGAGTACTGCGGTCTGGGCCACGCCGCGATGTTCGGCAAAGTCATCGTCACGCCGAAGTAAGGAGAGACCTCATGGCAGCTACCACTACTGCGAGGACGGGCGCACGCGTTGCCGCCCAGGCTTCTGCGCAGATCAAAGAGATCCCCTACGTGATCCCGGCCGCCGACAAGCGATTCATCGGCCTGCACGTGCTCGTCGCTATCATTGCCTTGTCGATCGGCAGCCTCTTTGGCCCGCTGCAGTCCTTCGAGTATGCCGGCGTGGACGTATACCCGCTCATTGCGCCGCTGTTCAAGTCCTACTACCAGGGCTTGACGCTGCATGGCGTGCTCAACGCGCTGGTCTTCACCACCTTCTTCATCACCGGCTTCTTCACCCTGACGATCATGTACGGTCTGAAGCGGCGGCTGAGCGTGCCCAAGCTGAACTGGGCCGGGTTCGTCATCATGTGCGTCGGCTTGATCATGGCGGCCATTCCGACGTTGCTCAACGAAGCGACGGTGCTCTACACCTTCTACGCGCCGATGCAAGCCAGCGTCTTCTTCTACCTGGGCCTCACACTCGTCGTCGTCGGCAGTTGGGTTGAAGGCTATGGCTTCTACATCACCTACTACCAGTGGCGTAAGCAAAACCCCGGCGTGCGGACACCCTTCATCGCCTTCGGCTCGCTGCTCACCATGGTGATGTGGCAAATCGCGACATTGGGTGTCGCAATCGAAATCCTTACCATGCTCGTGCCATGGTCGCTGGGCCTGATCCCCGGCGCCGATCCGCAGTTGTCCCGCACCTACTTCTGGTTCACGGGACATCCGCTCGTCTACTTCTGGCTGTTGCCCGCGTATGTTTCCTGGTACGGCATGTTGCCCAAGCAAGCCGGCGGCAAGCTGTTCAGCGATTCGCTGGCGCGCCTCTCCTTCTGGCTCTTTTTGGTGCTCTCGGTGCCTCTCGGCTTCCATCATCAGTACGTCGATCCAGGCATTCCGGCCTTCTGGAAGTGGATTCAGGCGTTGCTGACCTATGCGGTGGCGTTTCCGTCACTCATGACCGCCTTCACCGTGATCGCGTCGCTGGAATACGCAGGGCGGAAGCGGGGCGGCACAGGCTTGCTCGGCTGGATCAGGGCGCTGCCGTGGGGTGATCCATCGGTGAGCGCGCAACTGCTGGCGGGCATCCTCTTCCTCTTCGGCGGCATCGGCGGCATCATCAATGCCTCCTATAATATCAATCTGGTCATCCACAACACCGCCTGGGTGCCCGGCCACCTGCATCTGACCGTGGCAACCGCGGTGACGCTGTCGTTCATGGGCATCGCCTACTGGCTGGTGCCGCATTTGACCGGCCGCAAGCTGTGGAAGCCGAAGCTGGCGGTTGCCCAGACCTGGATCTGGTTCATCGGGATGATCATCTTCTCCAACGGCATGCATACCGTCGGCTTGCTCGGCGCGCCGCGGCGCACACCGCTGGGCATAGCGCCCTACGTTCCGCCGGAGTGGAACAGCCGCCTGATCCAGAGCGGCATCGGTGGGGCGATCCTGTTCGTCTCCATGTACCTGTTCATCGCCGTGATGATCGGTACACTGGTGAGCAAGAAAGTCGCGGCCGCCGACGTGCCGGCGATACCCGTCGCCGAATCGCTCCAAGATCCGCAGAACACGCCCGCCTGGCTCGATCGCTGGGCGCCGTGGTTGGCGGCGACCATCGGCCTGATCCTGCTCTCCTACGGCCCGCAGCTCATCAGCCAAATCGCCAACATGAGCCTGACGTCGCCCGGCTTCAAAGTGTGGTAGCGTGAGGCTGAGGTTGAGGATGAGGCTTAGGACGAGGTTAGTCCCCGTTCCGGCCCTGACCTCAACCTCAGTCTCAACCTTAACCTCAACCTCAACCTCAACCTGAATTCCCGTCTCCGTCATCGCCCATGAATGAGCACA
>JALOOE010000614.1 GCA_025454565.1 Anaerolineae bacterium | reverse complement strand
GCGCATCGCCTCGATCACCCCCAACGCGCTCAATTTGCCGGCCATCCGCAGCAGCTCGGCTTCACGCGGGCTCTTGATGAACCGCAGCTCGTTCAGGATGGGCGCGAGATCACGGATCTCCGTCGCGGGGCAGCGTTGGCGCAACAGCGCGACGAACCAGCGCATCCGATCCGGCCGGCCATCCCACGGATCCGAGAAGACCTCTCGCTGCGCGGCCTGGAGGGTGTCCCAGCTCATCATGGCGCCTTCCGCCATCCGCAGCGGCGTGAAGAGTAGCTTCACCCCATCGAGGAATCGGCTCAGCTCCTCGACGCCATGCACCGCATCTACGCCGGTCAGGAGCCGCGCCGTATCTGCGTTATCCGCCGAGAGGAGCTCGCCCTCGTTCTCCACCCGCTGCGGCGACTGATGCGGCAAAAACAACGCGCACAGCTTCGAGCGGCCATCGAGCAGGAGGTAGGCGTGGGGTGTCTCGACGCCGCAGAGGTAGTAAAAGTCGTTCGTCTGTCGGAAAAGGTCGTGGCTGCTCTCCTTCTCCGCGCCCTGGATCAGAGCCACCGCCTCGCTGCCGATGGCGTCGAGCACGCGCCTGCGCCGCTCGCCGAATTCATTAGGGGTGAAGTCTTTTTGAAACATGAGATCTTCCTTTAGTCTGGGAGCGCGCCCAACTCGTGCGCGTGCTCGGCGAACGCGGTCAGCAGCGCTGACGTTGCGCGCACATCATCCATGTGGGCAAGCTGGACGGTCGAGTGCATGTAGCGCGTGGGCGCGCCGATAGTCGTGCTGAGCGCGCCGAGTTTCGTCCGCTGCATCGCCGAGGCGTCGGTGCCGCCCCCGATGTTGCGCTGAAAGGGGATACCCTCGCGCTGGCACAGTGCGACGAGGAAGCGAACCAGGCGCGGGTTGCCCAGCGTCAGCCGATCCATCACATAGATGCCTGTTCCCTGTCCCAACGCGCAGTGCTTTTCGTGGTTCGCGATGTCCGGCACGTCCCAGGCCAGGCTGCCATCGATGGCGATGCCGAAGTCCGGTTCGATCGCATAGGCCGCCATCGGCGCGCCGCGCACGCCCAACTCCTCCTGCACCGTGCTGACCGCATACACATCGACTTCGGTCGGTCCCAGGCGCTTCATGGCTTCGATCATGCAATACACGCCGAGCCGGTCATCGAAGTTTCGGCCGGTGATCACCTGGTCGTTGAGATAGCGGAAATCCTGATCGAGGCTGATCACGTCACCGATTTCGACATTGGCCGCCACATCGTCGCGTGGCAGCCCCAGATCAATGTAGAGATCCGCCAGCTCCGGCTCTTTCGGCGATTCGCCGCCCTTCTTTGTCCCCATGATCCTGGGCGCGATCACCCCATTCATCGGCCGGCGGCCATGCACGATGACCCGCTGGGAGAGCAGATTGCAGGCATCGAATCCGCCCACGGGCGCGAAACGGATGAAGCCATCCGCGTCGACGTGCGTCACCATCAGACCGATTTCATCCACGTGCGCGGCGAACATGACCTTGAGCGCGGTCTCGTTCCCGGTGGCGGCGCGTTTCAGCCCGATGACGTTCCCAGCGCGGTCTCGCCAGACTCTGTCGCATACGCCCGCCAACTCGGCCATGACGAAGCGCTGAACGTCATCCTCGAAACCGGACACGCCGGGGATGGTGCACAAGGTTTCCAATAATCCCATTGGTTGATGCTCCCTTTTTTATGCAGGCGGACAGACCAACTCATACGTCGCGCCGGCTTGCGTCTCGAACGCAAACCGACCCGCTTCGCTGCGTACGGACACCGGCGCGCCATCGCACGTGACCGCGTCGCCGTTCTCCATCGCAATCCGGCACTCGTTCCCCCCGGTCGAGCGGATCGTCGCCGCCCGCAGTTTGCCAGCTTCCCACGCAAAGTCCAGCTCGAAACCGCCGCGGGCGCGCAGCCCCCGGACAGAGCCGGTCGGCCAGGCAGCAGGCAGCGCAGGCAGGAAGACGATATCACCCTCATGGCTCTGCACCAGCATCTCGGCGATGCCGGCGGTCGCGCCGAAATTGCCGTCGATCTGGAACGGCGGGTGGGCGTCGAACATGTTGGGGTAGATGCCACCTTTGCGGTAGTTGGCGTCGTCGGGATGCACCGGGTTGAAGAGGAATGAGAGGATGCGCAGCGCGTGATCGCCGTCGCGCAGGCGCGCCCAGCAGTTCACCTTCCACGCCATCGACCAGCCGGTGCTCTCATCGCCGCGCAGCTCCAGCGACCGCCGTGACGCCGCGAACAGGTCGGGCGTCCCCCGCTCGGTGATCAGCCGGCAGGGATAGAGGCCCATCAGGTGCGAGATGTGGCGATGATGCGGGTCCTCGTCCTCCCAATCGCGATACCACTCCTGAAGCTGGCCCTGGCTGCCGATCTTGAACGGGTAGAGTCGCGGCCGTGCCATGCGCACCTGCCGCACGAGGTCATCTTGGATCCCCAACACCTCAGCCGCGGCGAGGCAGTTGTCGAAGTGCTCGCGGATGATGGTCATATCGAAGGTCGTCGCCATGCTGACCTGCGCGCTGACGCCCGTCTCCGTGACGAAGGCGTTCTCGGCCGAGGTGGACGGACTGGTCACCAGATGGCCTTCGCGGTCCTCGATCAACCAATCCAGGCAGAACTCGGCCGCGCCCCGCATGATCGGCCAGGCGAAGTCGCGCAGCCACGCCACGTCGCCGCCGAACGCGTAGTGCTCCCACAGATGGTGGCAGAGCCACGCGCC
>JALOOE010000042.1 GCA_025454565.1 Anaerolineae bacterium | reverse complement strand
CCGAGCCTTGAAGTGGGTCGTCGGGCCCTGGTGCTGGGTTACGGTTACCTGGCCGGCGTGTTGGTTGTGACGCTGCTGATGCGCGGTCTGAACGCAGTCGGCTTCAGCCTCGATCTCGTCAATCTGCTCAGCCTGGTCTTGCCCCTGATCGCGCTCGGTGTGTTGCTGGCCTACCGCAGTCGGCAACCATTGGGCGGAGTCTGGCTGAGCAAGACCTACCTTGAGTTACCCCTGTGGCAGAAAACCCTGGCCGCTGTTCTGCTCGGCTTGGTGGCCTTCCGCCTGGGCGGCTTCTGGCTGGAGGTGTATTGGCGGCCCCTCTACCCCTGGGATGCCTTCATGCACTGGGCAACCAAAGCCCGGGTCTGGACCGATGCCCAGGCTATCCTGCCGTTCGTGGATTACGATCAATGGCTGGCATTGCGCGGCGAGGGGGTCTTTACCGACAACCATCCCGACTATCCGATCATGACCTCCCTGTTGCAGACCTGGATGAATCTGATCCTGGGACGCTGGGACGATGCCTTGATGAATCTGCCCTGGCCCTTGTTGGCCCTGGCGGGCGGTCTTGCCTTTTTCGGTCAGGCACGCCTAGCCGGGGTTGGACCGCTGGCCGCCGTGTTTTTTGCCTACCTCTTGCTCAGCTTGCCAATCCTAAACCTGCAGGTGGCCCTCGCAGGCTATGCCGATGTCTTCATGAGCGTTTTCTACCTGGCGACAGTGATGGCCTTCTATCAGTGGAGTCGCACTCGGGAAGCTTGGCAGGGAACACTGGCGTTGGTCTTTGGTCTTTCTTGCCTGTTGATCAAGAATGAAGGCCTGTTCTGGTTGCTTGCATTAATACCTGGCCTAGCCGCCTTGTTCTTGCCCCGTCGTTGGTTTTGGCTAACGGCCGTGCTGGGGTTATTGGCCGTAACGATGATCTTGGCATTTCTCCCCCCGGAAGTGAAGGTAGCGGGACATACCCTTGCAAGGCTCAACCTGCACTATCGGCCTGACGCCCTGCTCCCCCTGCTGCAAAGTTTATTTGTTTTTTCCAACTGGCATTTGCTCTTCTGGCTGGTAGCCACCCTGTTGCTCGCACAGGTCTTTGACAGTTCCCTGAACGGTAGACGCTGGCCTAATGAGTTGTTTTCTTTGGCCATGGTTTTAGCCACGGCAGGCGTTCTTTTAGTGACTCTATTCCTGTTTACCAAATTTTCAGGCGGGGCTATTCGACATACGGCAGTAGGTCGCATTACCCTTCAGCTTGCTCCTGCCTTTTTATTTTTAGCCCTTATCCTTTACCGACATCTTAGTAATAATACAGAGCAAGGGCGGGATCGCCTGTCAGGCCCCGTGTAATTATATACCCAGAATGAGCTATCCTTTGTTCCGTGCCCGGTCGGGATGAGACGGTAATCCGGGCGCCATGTGTATCCGCCTGGTCTATTGCAAAGAGCCGCCAGGTTTTATCAAGGACTTTGGAGGAAATTGAAGGAATCTGGCTCTTCGCCACGGGTGGAGGATTGACGGTTAAACTCTTTAAAAATATCCAGGGCTGACAGGTCCACATTCAAAAGCAGGTACCTTAAATAACGAGAGAGCAGGGATTGATCCTGCGCCAACTCCTCAAACCCCATCGCCGAGTAACTTGCCGGTGTCCAGCTGTGATGCAAGCCAATCAGTGCCCCGGCCCGGGATGACGCGGCGCTTATGGGCAGTTGTTTGTTGAACCAGAAATCTTCATAGCGCTGCCGTGCACTCAGCCCGGCCTTTTTCCGGTGATGGGATTCACAGATAAAACCGCTATCGCCAGGATCCAGTTGCCAAATAAATTTGTGGCCTCTGGTTTTCAGCATCCAGTGTCTACGAACTTTCCTGATCAGCTTGATTGCCCTGCTATATGATTCACCGGCTACGGCGGGCCTTCCCGTGGCAAGTTCGTCCCGTAGCAGTTCAAAGGTGTAGTTTCCCAACATGAAGTAGCTTGAACCGCTGGCGCGAATCAGATGTTCCCTGGGTAGGCCAAGGGCCTGTTGCAACAACACCAGCCAGCGCCTCGCCAGTTGAGAATTGGGTTGTGCACCGACAACGGCTAGATGAAATCCATAAAGCACCAGTTCCGAATCGGCCAGAGCCTGCCGGATGCCCAGGGGGGGTGCTGTGCAAATGGTGTCCACATCAAGAAACAGCCCACCGTAACGGGCCAGGATTGCCACCTCGATGGCGTCTTTGCGCTGGGCAACGGGGTACTGTTGAAGCGCCTCAATATCCAGCGTGTCTTCGGCTATCCAGTTATGCAGGTTTGCGTCACTAACCAGGCAAACCCCGTCGATACCCCCCTGGACCTGCCAGGTGGCAAGACAAAGCTGCAGGTAGGCTGGGATACTGCGCGGCTTGTCCCAATAGGCAAATATTCGCAACCTTTATCTCCGCTACGGGCAGTTAAGTCTGGACAATTCCGCTAGTATAGATTCAGGGACTCCGCTAGTATAGAAAACCGGCGGGGTTGGATCATAGGCCGTGATCCAGAGAATGTCCCAGGGCTGTTGGGCAATTCTCACCGTCGCTAGCTCGTCCAGCCACAGTGCGGCATCGCCAAGGTTGAGAAAGCGCACCGTCGCCGCAAGCGCTAGAATAAACAAAATGCCGACCAGTTCGTTCAATTCAATTCTGCCCATGCCCCCCGTTCGGTGGGAACCGGGTGCCGCTTCCGAAGCGGGCACTTCGGAGCAGATAATGGAGCGACGCTTTGAGGAAAGACTATTCATGACTATCGCTACAAGAGATTCGCGGAACCGGTGAATTTTTTTTCCGGTCTTGCAAAGGATCCGTAGGTGGCGGCGACCCGTTCGACCGAGGTGCGGATGCGCCGGATGGCGGGATCGGGACGTCGCATCTCCAGGGACACCCAGCGCCCATACCCGCTCTCGCGCAGCGCCCGGGCGACCCGCTCGTGGTGCACCACCGGTCGGCATGGGTCCGCGAGTTGCGGCTCGCTCACGTGGAAATGGCGCATGACATCGGCGCAGTTGCGTACAGCCTGCTTGCCGGAGGCCTTCACCCACGCCAAGCACCAGGCCGGGGTGACCAAGGTCGGCGGCATCGATGGCCTGCGCCACGCCTACGCCACCCATCTGTTGGTGGTAGGTCTGCACGTCGGGCGCCTGCAACGGTTGATGGGGCAGGCCGATATCCAGACTACGCTGCGTGCCTTGCGCCAGCGGGGGCGAGGGGGCGAATATGCCGCAGGCCAAGCCGCGCATAGGCAGATGATATAGCCGCCCTCAACCCTTCCGAGCCGGCAGCAGCCACTGTAGTGCCCGCCGCGGTAGCTGACGCGGGTGCCGCAAGCACCATCGCCCCATCAGGTAGCCCGGAAGCTGCCGTAGCGACTCTGCCATCAAGCTTCGCTCGCCGAGGGCCGCACGATAACGCAGCCAGTCCGACACCAGACGGTGCAGGGGATTCCGCCGCGGCGCCGGCAGAACGGCGGGTAAGTTGGTGGTAAGCCGGCCGAAGCCGGTTGGGGCGCCCCACTGGATGAACAGATGCTCGAGTTGGTCCATACAGATGTTCCAGTCCGGCGGCAACACACCTGCGGATGCGGAGGTGACCTCGGGCCAATCCCGGACCACCCCAACGGAGGCGATGGTCAGGAGTACCGCCGCGAGCCCGAAGGCCCCTGTCCACCGCGGATGGCACAGCACGAAGCCCAATGCATCGTGCGGTGCAAGGGCCAGGACCTTTCGACCGCCAAAATCGCAGGGCTCTGCCGCCGCACGGGCCGCCTGTTCGTCGAGCCAGAGGTCCAGCCTCCACGTGAACAGCCAGCGCGGGCCGTGTGGCGGCTGCAAGACCAGCTCGTGCGTGCCGGCGATGTAGCCGGCCATAGACCAGCGCGGCAGGCGCACCCGCTCGATTCCCCATCCTAGCGCGAGCAGGGCACGGATGGCCAGCTCCGCCTGGGCCGGCGCAATAGCCCAACGGATCGGGTGGCCGCGGTCTAGCACCGCCGAGCGGTCCCGCGACAGCACCCAGGTCGGCGGCAGCAGCATCGGCACGACGCCGGCCTGCCCCAGCGTATCCAGCGCCGGACCGAACCCCTTGATCAGGTGCTGGTTGGCGAGCCAGGCCTGGCGCATGATCCCATTGCAGCGGGGGAAGATGGGATCTTCGACACCGAGCCGGCGCAGGTTGCGGTAGGCCCGCGGCAGCAGCGCGAAGCTGGTATGGTCCAGATAGCCGTTCCAATCGACGCCAGCGCTCCAGCGTTGCCAAGCAGTGATGGCCTGGGGATCATCGAGAAAGGCGGCGGCAAGGAGGTCCGCCTCGGCGCGACTAAGACAAGGTTGCATGGACGTCAATCAATCGGCTCCCTTCCGGCGTGCTCCCGAAGCATCCTCTCCGCCGCGGCGCGAAGCTTTCGCTCTCGCTGGGATGCGGCCTCTTCGGATTGCGCGATCCGTTGCTTGAACGCCTCTGGAATACGCGAGTAAAACAGTTCATTGAAAAACGACAAAATCTCGGGATGCCGCATGGCACCGAGGCTTGCCGGCTTTGGTCCCGCCCAGTGCAGCAGAACGGCGAAGTCATGGTAGCGTCGCAGATCGTCGACGGCAACGCGACCGGGCTCGAGCCATTCTGACCACCACATGAACGCATCATGTCGTAAGGTGATACCACCCTCCTGCCACCGCTTGAGGAGCAGATAATTGAGCAGGCCCTGATCGGACACCTTGAAGATGTCGGGGCGAGCAACCGTCGGCGGCTCTTTCATGTTCAATAAGGCGGCAACCGCCTCCTGTCGGAAGATCCCGGTTGTCGCGACAAGTTGGCCGGAGTTGAAGGCACCGCCCCGGTATTGGAAGTCCGCATCGAACTGCTGCAGCCGCCGGAGATCGAAGTAGTGCCGTTCGAACTGCTCCGGTGGGCCGCCGTGACAGGCGACGATAAAGTCTTCATCGAAGCGTTCGAGGCGATCGATCACCCGGCCGAGAAAGACGATATCGTCGTCCAGGATCAAGCAACGCTGCCGCTCGGGCAGTAACAAGGCTTCAAGCTTGATGATTCCCCCACCAAAGCGTTTACCCCCTGTCGGCAGGATATCGATGTCCCAGCAGGTCTGGATGTCCCTGGTATCGAAGGGACCACCTATCTCATCCTTGATCAGCGAGATCGGAATGTCCGGGTACCAGTGACGGATGCTTGCCACGCAACAGCGAGTACGGTGTATACCGCGCCTGTGGCAGGGGATATAGACACGCTCAATCCTCATAGAATGTCCTTGATGCTTTAACAGGGTAAGCTATGCCAGCTACCACCATCATCGGAAGCGAAGTCCGATACGGCGTCGCCCAGATCGGGCCGGCACCGAAGGCCGTTATCTCGTGCCATCTCACGAGCCATTTCAGTAGCTGGTGAATCGGCGTATCAGCGGTGTCGCGCCCAACAGCGCGATGAGCCGGGCTGCGGGCTTTGCGATACGCGCGCCGAATGCAGCCCAGCGCGGGTTGGTGAAACGCTCGTAGGCGGAGTGCCCAGTGAACTGCCGCCGCGATGCCGGTCTGAGCTCGGCTCGGGGATCGACGCCCAAATCGTGCAGCAGCGGCACAAGCGAGTCGGGGCTCAGGGTATCCTCGTAGTCGACGCGCAGGCAATCCGGTCGCCGCCGCAGCACGTGCTGTTCCCAAGTCCGTTGATGGACCAGGTAGGCCGTATAGCGCCGGAGCTTGAAGGGCACGCGCTTCAGCGGGTGGATGTCGCTGTCGTTCTTGGGGCGCGCCCATTGGCTTGTGGCCTTTGCGAGCTGATAGGAGGCCCATTGGGCCAGCTTGTCGCGGCGGCTAAGCAGAATGATCCGTTCTCCCAGGTCAGCCAGGAGATGCTCGAGCACGGCGGGATGGTGGCGGAAATGCAGCTTGAAGCCCACCAGACGGGCGCAGGAGGCGGCCCGCGTGCGCCTGCGGACGTTCTGCAGATAGGCGAGCGGATCCGTTTCCGGCGCGCGGCCGAAGGGCTCCACGCCGGAGAAGCTGCCAACGCAGTTAGGATTGAACAGCTCGTCGTGGCAGGCGAGCTCGGGATGCCTTTCCAGGCAGCTGCACAGATAGCCGGAGCCGGAGCGGGCGTCGCAGACAACGACGAAGCCGTCGCCGACGGGCGGCTCGGTCTGCGCTGCGGCAGCGTTCGGAATGGGGCCGGGACTCATCGATCCACCTCCGCGGCGAAGCGTTGCGCGAGCCGGAACAAGGTCGTGTAACGGCCACCGCGCTCCATCAGCTCCCGGTGCGATCCCTCCTCGACGATCTGCCCTTGGTCCATGACCAGGATGCGGTCGGCCATCGCGACCGTGGAGAATCGGTGCGAGATCAGGAGCGCCGTGCGACCGGCGGCAAGGGAGCGAAAGCGCCGGAACAGCTCGGCCTCGGCAGTCACATCCAGGTTCGCGGTGGGCTCGTCAAGGATCAGGATGGGCGCATCGCGGGCGATCAGCCGCGCGATGGCAAGCTGCTGCCATTGCCCGCCGGAGGGCTGGTAGTGCCCGAATTGGCGCCCGAGCATCGTGTCATAGCCCTGCGGCATGGACGCGATCAAGCCATGCACATCGGCCTTGCGGGCAACGGACTCGACCGCCGCCCGATCATCGCAGAGCCGCGGCCAGTCGCCGAAGGCAATGTTGTCGAAAGCGCTGGCTTGATAGCGGCCGAACTGCTGGAAGACGCAGCCGACGCGCCGGCCGAGGGAGCCCGGCTTCCAGGTGGCGGTATCCTGACCATCGATCAGCACCGCCCCGGCCTCGGGCTGATAGAGACCCGCGATGAGCTTCGCGACCGTGGTCTTGCCCGCACCGTTGGCGCCCACCAGCGCGACGGTCTCGCCGGCATCGATGCGCAAGGACAGCTCGCGCAGGAGGGGCTCGGCCGCGCCGGGATAGCGGAAGCTCACCGCGCGCAGTTCGATGGAACTGCGCGGCTCGGTCGGGGCTGGCGCCGGAGCCGGAGCCGGAGCCGGCGGATCGATTGCGATCGACCGCGGCGCAGGCCAAGCGGCGAGAAAGCCGCTCAGCCGGCCGACATGCATCACATTCCAGCGCAACCCGCCGACCAGCGTCGCCGCTTGATCGACGATGCCGCGAAGCTGGGCCGCCGCGCTGGCGAAGATGGCCAGATCGCCGATGCTGAGCTGCCCGGCGACGATGGCGCCGATGGCATGGGCCATCGCCAGGTATACGGCCAACACCGAACCAAGTCCAAAGGCCATGCCAGCGATCAGCTCCTCGCGCTGGTGCTTGCACCGCAGCCCTTCGATCCCGTCCACATGGGTCTGCCATCGGCGGATGACCTCGTCGCCAATGCCAAGCAGCCGGAGCTCCGCCGCCTGGTCCGCGTCGGCCAGTATCCGAGCGTAATAGGCCATCCAGCGTTCCTGCTCGACGCGCTGGTCCAGTTCCAGGAACTGGCGCTTGGACAGCCGCGACCGGTACCAGATGTAGGGCACGCCGATCGGCAGCAGGAACAGAAACAACAATGGCTCGATGGCGACCAGAATCAGCAACAGTGACAGCCCCTGGATCGACTTGGTCGCCAGCTCCACGCTGTGGGTGCAGAGGTCCGCGACATGCAGCTCCGGGTTGTCCTGGACACGGCGCAGGTCGTCCTGAAACGCCGGCTGCTCGATATGGGCAAAGGGCGTCGCTGCCGTGCGCAGCAACAGCCGTCGGCGCAGCGCTCGGCGCAGCCCGAGCTGCATTCGCTGCGCCAGATGGCGGCCGACCACTGTGCCCAGGCTTGCCACCAATGTCATCACGAAGCCGACCACCAGCCAGGGATAGGCGCCGGTGTCGGCGAGCGATACGCCGTCCAGTGCGCGATCGACGGCATTGACCAGACCGCGCACCGACAGCGCAAGGCCGGCGGGGACCAGCGTCAGCACCAGGGCATTGATGCCGTAGCCCGCGAGCAGCCGCGGGCAGCAGGCCCGAGTGGTTCTGAACGCCCAGCGCACCTGGCCCAGGGCACGGCGGAGCCGCCTGGAAGCGTCGTCCATCAGCATGGGAGCAACCGCCGGATGAGGCGACGATAGGCATCCAGCATCCGCGCCTCGGTGAAGTCCTGTCTTGCCCGTCGATGGGCGGCCTCGCCGAGCTGTCGGCGCCGCGGTGCATCGCCGGCCAGCGCGCAAATCGCGTCGGCCAGGCGTGTGCCGAGGTCGGGTCCCGGCGCATCGTGGGGGGCCAGCAGTACGCCGGTGTCTCCGAGCGCCTCCGGGATGCCGCTGACCGCGGTCGCGATGATGGGCAGCCCTTTGGCCATCGCCTCGAGCACAACCAGTGGCATCCCCTCGAAGCGGGCCGGGTGGACCAGCAGGTCCGCGGCATCGAGCAACGCCGGTACATCTGGATGGGCCGGCAGCAGCCGAACCTGGCCGCCGCCGAGCGCGGACCCAAGCTGGCGCAGCCTCTGGTCCAATGTCCCTGTCCCCACCCAGAGCAGCCGCAGCCGCGGCCACGTCGGGCAGCCCCGCAGCCGAGGCAGCGCCGCCAGCAGCTCGGGCCAGCCCTTGGCCAGCTCCAGGCGGCCGATGCTGAGCACCAGTAGTTCCTCGGGGCCGATCCCAAGGGTCGCACGCTCGTGCTCGCGCCGGTCCGGGTCGCAGGGCGCAAAAAAGACCTCGGGCCGGCCGTTCGGGATCACCTGGCCGATACCGTTCGGCAGCCCGAAGTGCCGGCGCAGCAGGTGGAGGTTGTCCGCGGAGACGGCGATCACCGCCCGGGCGGCCCGATACAGTGCCGGGAGCGCCGGGACAAAGCCGGCATACTGCACCGCCCAGTCCGGCTGAACACAGTGCACCAGCACCAGGTAGGGCAGCCCCCGCCGAGCCGCCGCCTGTTTGGCGGTCAGGTTGGCCAACGGGAAGCTGTCGGCGAACAGCACCAGGTCTGGCCGGGTGGCGTCGAGCACCTGCTCGGCCGGACCGGGGTTGGTCAGGCTCGGGGCCGGGTGCGCCCAGTCGTAGACGTCCTCCGCCGGCAGGCCATGGTGCACGATACCGAGCGCCGCCCGCTCCGCCTTGAGCGCGGCGGCCTCCTCGGGCTCGGCGACGGCGACCGTCAACCCGGCGTCTTGCAGCGCCAGGGCCAGGCGGTGGTTGATCTGCTCCGCGCCGCCGAGGCCGCCGCGATCGCTGTAGATCAGGAGCCTGTTCAGAGCGGTGGGGCTCACAGCAGTTGGTAGACCTCGCTGTCGCAGACGGCCCGGCGGAAGGCGGCGGCGTCCAGCGGGTGCTGGCTGGCGCGCTCGGTGAGCCATTGGTGGGCGGCCCGCAGCCGGCCGAGGTCCTGCGCCAGGGCCGCGGCCTGATCCAGGTCGTCGTAGTAGAGCGGATAGCCGTCGCCGAGATACTC
>JALOOE010000613.1 GCA_025454565.1 Anaerolineae bacterium | reverse complement strand
CGTCGAGGCGCTCAAGCTCTCAGGCGCCACGCTCGTCGGACTGACGGGCAACCACATGAACGACTTCGGCACTGCCGTTTTCTCCGACACGCTCGACTTCTACGATCGTCAAGGCATCTACTATTACGGCGGCGGACGGAATGCGGCTGCAGCGCGTGCGCCGCTTCAGGTGGAGCATAACGGGAACACGTTCGGCTTTCTGGGCGCCGATCAGTATGGGCCGGAATTCTACACGGCAGGCACCGGCGAAACGGTGAGCGCCTGGGCCGGCCCCGATTCGCCGGGCGCGGCACGCTTCGACCGCAGCCAGATGATGGCCGATATCGCCGCGCTCCGTCCGAAGGTCGAGATCATCGTGGCGGAGATGCAGCACACTGAGTTCGACGACGCCGGCCAATACACGACGGCGCCGATCCCCGAGCAAATGGCCGATTTCCGGGCGCTCAGCGATGCGGGCGCTGCTATCGTGGTTGGCGTGCAGGCGCACACACCGCAGGCCGTGGAGCTGCGTGGCGCTGACCGCATCATCTTGTATGGACTCGGCAATCTCTATTTTGACCAGGTGCGGAACTGGGCCACCCGTCCGGGACTCGTCGCCCGTAGCGCCATCTACGATGGCCGGCTGCTGAATACCGAACTGCTGGTGACCGTGATCGACCCGAACATACAGCCGCGCTGGGCGACGGCTCAGGAGCGCGCCCAGGTTCTGAGCGAGGTCTTCGCGGCAAGCAAGTGGTGAGATTCGGGGAAGCACGCCGGCGAAAGGAGGTGTCGCGGTGCTGTATCGCTTTTTGACCGAAGCTGACGAACGGATCCTGCAGGCCGAGCGCAGCCAACTGGTGACGCTGCGCCGTCCGCTGGCGGCGCTGGATGCCGACTCTGACGACATGGCACAGCTCGACCGCGCCATCCTCCAACTCGATGAGCTCTTCCTGCTCGTGGTGGTAGGCGAGTTCAACGCAGGCAAGTCGGCCTTCATTAACGCGTTGCTCGGCCAACACCTGCTTCCCGAAGGGGTCACACCCACCACAACACAGGTGACCGTCCTGAGACACGGCGAGGCAGCGACGCCAGGTGGAGCGACCGAGGTCGGCGAGATGGCCTTGTTGTCCCACCCGATCGAATGGCTGCACGACATCAACATCGTGGACACCCCTGGTACGAACGCGATCATCCGCCGCCACCAGGAAATCACCGAGGAATTCGTGCCGCGCGCCGATCTGATCCTCTTTGTCACCTCGGCCGACCGGCCGTTCAGCGAAAGCGAGCGCCTCTTTCTCCAGCGCATCCGAGAGTGGGGCAAGAAGATCGTGTTCGTGGTGAACAAAATCGATATCCTCGAAACCGCCGCGGATGTCGATCGGATCGTAGCGTTCGTTGAAACCAACGGGCGCGAGTTGTTGGGACGCAAGCCGGTCATCTTCCCCATCTCAGCACGGCTGGCGCAACGCGCCAAAGAGACGTTCGACGCCGACGAGCGCACGCGTGCGTGGGCCGGCAGCCGCTTCGAGCGGTTGGAGGACTACATCCTGCACACCCTCGACGAAGGGGAACGGCTGCGCCTGAAGCTGGCCAACCCGCTGGGTGTGGCGCTGCTGCTCACCGAGCGCTACCTGGGCCTGGCGCGCGCGCGCCAGGAGCTCCTGAAAGACGATATTGCGACGATCCGCACCGTGGAGGCGCAGCTCGCCGCCTACGAAAGAGACATGCGCCGCGACTTCAAGTACCACCTGAGTCATGTGGACAACGTGTTGTACGGCATGGCGGAGCGCGGGAATCGCTTCTTCGACGAGACCATCCGCTTGAGCCGTATCCTCGACCTGATCAACGCCGACCGCATCCAGGGCCTGTTCGAGCGTGAGGTCGTGGCCGATACGGCGGCGCAGATCGAAGCGCACACGCTGGAGCTCATCGACTGGATAGTGGCGCAGGAGTTCAAAGAGTGGCAGGACGTGACCGAATATCTGGGCCGGCGCGCGGCGCGGCATGCGGATCAGATGATCGGGCCGGTGAGCGGGATCCGTGGCTTCGAGTTGCACCGCCAGGCGCTGCTTGAATCGGTCGGGCAGGCAGTGCGCGCGGCGGTGGCCACCTACGACCGCAACGCGGAAGCCCGTGCCCTTGCCGAGTCAGTGCAGATCGCCGTCGCTGAGACCGCCATCGTTGAAGTCGGCGCTATCGGGCTGGGCGCACTGCTCGTCAAAGTGCTCGCCGTCACGGTAGCTGACGTCACCGGGCTGCTGGCGGCGGGAGCGGTGGCGGCCCTGGGGCTCTACGTCATCCCGGCCAGGCGCCGCCGCGCCCAGAAGGATCTGCAAGAGAAGATTACGACGCTACGCGCTCGACTCAGCCAGGCGCTCACCGAGCAGTTCGAGGCCGAGCTCGGCCGCTCGTTGGCGCGCATCCGTGAAGCCATGCGGCCTTACACCCGTTTCATCGAGACGCAGCAGACGACGCTGGATGAGAGCCAGGCCGCGTTGCGCGAGGCGCAGGGGGCGATGGCCGCGCTGAAAGCACAGATCGAGGCGATCTGACATGGCGCTCAGCCTTCGCCCGCTGACACCAGCCGATGCGCCCACCCTCCAACGCCTCTACAACGCGTGCCAGGCGGTTTTCACCTCCCTGCTCGGCCGCCCCGCGCCGCCCGACCTGGCCGCAAACGATCTCAATCAGGCGCAATCAACGCCGGGACGCGCCCAATACGGCGTCTTCCTGGATGAAAGCCTGATCGGCTTCATCGACTGCAAG
>JALOOE010000612.1 GCA_025454565.1 Anaerolineae bacterium | reverse complement strand
GGGGTGGGCTACTGGCACTACGGCCTGATCAACCTGATCGCGCTGGCCGAGATGCTACGCGCCCGCTCCGGGGGCGCGCTCGACCCGCTCGTCTCCCCGCGGCTGCGCCAGATCGCGGCCTATCCGCCGGCCATGCAGCTCTCAGGCTCGGTCTTCGCCGCCTTCTCCGACTGCGATGAAACCACCGACTTCAACTTCGGCATCATTCAGCGGCTGGCCGAGCGCACCGGCGTAGCGACGCTGCGCAACTTGACCGCCCGCCCGGCCGAACCAGGCCTCGATTGGCGCATCCAGATGCACCTCCGCAACCTGCTCTGGTGGGATGGCGGCCAGCCTGACGCGCCCGCCATCAGCGATGCCGTGCTGACTGCGCCCGGCATCGCCAGGCTGGCCGGGGTGACCGCGGCCGGCGCGCCCTATGCTGTTGCGATCAAGGCCGGCCACAACGAGGAGAACCACAACCAGAACGATATCGGCAGCTTTGTGCTGCACGTTGCGGGCGAGAACCTGCTGACCGATCCAGGCCGGGGCCTCTACAGCCGCCACTATTTCGGCCCCAATCGTTACGACAATATCTTCGCTAACTCCTACGGCCACAGCGTCCCGCGTGTGGGCGGAGAGCTCCAGGCGCCGGGACGGGCGCACCGAGGGCAGTTGACGGAGGTCAAGGCCGAGATTGAGGCTGAGGTTGAGGCTAAGTCGGCGACTGTAGAATTCGCCCAAGCGTATACGGTGGAACGGCTGGCCCGCGCCACCCGAACGCTCGCCGTCGAAAGCAAAGGCGTCGTCATTCTGACAGACATATTCGAGTTCACCGATAGGGGCGAGCTGGTCGAAGAGGCATTCGTCACTTGGGGCGAGGTCGTGGCGCACGGGCCGACCGCCGCGATCCACTGCGGGAAGCACACGCTGCGCCTGGCAATCGAGGAACCGGCCGGCGCGCGCTTCGCCGTAGAGTCGCTCGCCGAAGCATGCCGCGCAAATCATCGGGAGGGTGTGCTGAAGCGCTTGACGTTTGTTGTGCCGGCCGCGCCGCAGGCCCAGGCGCGCGTGAGGATGGAAGTGGAGTGAGGGAGCGTGAAACGTCAAACGTGAAACGTGAAGCGTGAAGCGTGAAACGTGATCTGCTGATTTTGCCGATTTTCTGATCTACCAATCTACCGGGTTCCTGATGGAGTGTTGAGAGATGAGTGAGCGTACCGTGGACAATCGTTTCGCAGGCATCGAGGACGTGGAGCGGCTCGGGTTCGGGGTCGAGGAGAATGCGCGGCGGCTGCATCGGCTGGCGTATGTCGAACAGCGGCTGATGTTCATCGCCGCGGGGCATCTGTTGAGCGTGCCGGAGTGGGAGGCGAAGTTCCTGCTGGGCCGGCACATGTACGAGGATGCGGAGCATCATCAGGCATTCCGCACGCGTATCGGTGAGTTGCGGCGCTCCGAGCATTCGGTGGACACCTCGCCCGACCCGGCGTTAACTGCGCTGATGGACGAAGCGATCCGGGCCGCCGACGGGATCGAGCTGCTGACCGGCATCTACCGCGTGCTCAAGCCCGCGTTGGTCGCCGCCTACCGGGCGCACGGCGAGCGCATCAACCCGCTGGTGGATTATTCCACTGGCCGGACCCTTCGCCTGACGCTCCCGGAAGAAGCTGAGCATGTGGCGCAGGGCCAGCGATATATTGAGACGCTGCTGACAGGTGAGGCTGAACGCGCCCACGCCGACGCCTGGGCGAATCACCTGACCGCATATCTGGCCGCCGCCGGTGGCCTATCGGGCACCGAAACCCGGCGCCCCGCGGCCGACCTCCCCACGCCGCGCGCCGACGGCCAGCCGTGGGTCATGCCGGAGAGATCGGGGCGGGATGCACGCTTCCAGGTCAGCGTGCCCAAACCGCCCACCGTCCACGTGCCCGACCGCGGCGATCCTGTCCGCGAGGGGCTGGAGCAGATGATGTGGGTGCGCTTCCACGAGATGTCGCCGGCCGAGACGGTGGCCGCGATCATGACCCGGCAGAAGGATCGGCCGTGGGAGTTTTACCGCGACTTGGCCCGTCACTGCTGGGACGAAGTGCGGCACTCGGCCTTCGGTCAGGCCGCGCTCCAGGCGGAGGGCATCGACATCACATCGAACCCCAACTGGACCGGCTTCGCCACCATGTGCCTGAGCGAGCTCGACCCCATCCAGGCGTACACGCATCTGACGGTCGCCATCGAGCAGGCCGCAATGAAATATCCGCCCGGCAAGCGCCAGGAGTATGAGTTCTGCCGGGACAAGGCGCAGCACCCGCTGATGGCGCTCTACCAGGACTACGATTGGGCCGATGAGGTGATCCACTCGCACTTCGGCCAGGAATGGATCATCCGCCGCGAACATGCCGGCGACCGCAAGGCCGCTATCGCCGCCGGCGCCGCAACCATGGACAAACGCATCGACTTCATGTCGCAGTTTTCAACCGACGGCACAGTCCCCGACCCGTATGCCGGACGACGAGGAACCCCCGAAAAGGGGAGCGCGTCGGGGTATTGACGAATATTGCGTAGTGCGTATTTCGTATTCCGTCTTTTGAATGTCTCATCCCGTTCTCGCAGCGCAGATGTTTTCCGTCCGCAAGTTCACCCAAACCGCTGCGGATTTGGCGGCATCGCTCCGGAAGGTTAAGGAGATCGGCTACACTGCTGTCCAGATCTCCGGTATCGGGCCGATCCCCGATGCCGAGGTCAAGTCCATCGTAGATGACCTTGGCTTGACGATCTGCATCACCCACACGCCTTACCCCAAGTTGTGGAACGAGATCGATTCAGTCATTGCACAGCACAAGCTGTGGAACTGCCCGAACGTCGCCATCGGCATGATGCCTGCGCCGTACATCAAGGAAGGCGAAGCCGGTTTCCATCGCTTCGCTGCCGAGGCGAACGCAGTCGGCGAGAAGCTGGCCAAGGCCGGGCTGACCTTCAGCTACCATAACCACAGCATCGAGTTCGTCAAGTTCGGGGATCGCACCGGCCTGGATCTCATCTTCCAGGAGACCGATCCACGCTATCTCAAGGCGGAGATCGATGTTTATTGGGTGCAGCACGGCGGCGGTGACCCGGTCGAGTGGGTGCGCAAGGTCGCCAACCGTATGCCGGTGGTTCACCTGAAGGAAATGATGGTGGTCCTCGAA
>JALOOE010000611.1 GCA_025454565.1 Anaerolineae bacterium | reverse complement strand
CGGCACCGGCGACCACGGCAAGCACAATCTCGACGATCGCGGTCCTCAGCCATGCGTCCGGTGTCTCTCCCTGCGCCGCTGCGGCAAAGGCGAGGAAGAGGAGAACGAACGGGGTTGCAATGCCGTCGTTCAGCCCGCTCTCGATGTTCAACGCCCGCCGAATGCGCACCGGCACCCGCGGGTTGTTGAAGATCGGCAGGCCCAGGGCGGCGTCGGTCGGCGCCAGGATGGCGCCCAGGAGACAGGCGAACGCCAGCCCTTCGCCGGGCAACAGGAAGAACGCCACGCCCGCGCCGAGAAAGATGGTGAGCAGCAGCCCGATGGTCAACAGGCGGGCCGGCAGGCCGGCGTCGTCGCGCACCTGTTCGAGCTGGAGCGTCGAGGCGTCGGCGAAGAGCAGCAGCGCCAGGGTGATCTCGGTCAGCCGCTTCACCGTTTCGGTTTGCGGCGAAATGATCAGAAGGTTCGCGCCGCTGGGCCCCAGCAGGAATCCGACCGCCACAAAGACCATCGGCATGGTGATCGACCAGCGTCCCAACTTGACCGCCAATGCAGCATAAAGGACGATGAGAACGGCGAGAATCGCGAATCCTGTGGTCATAGGGGCACCCTCCGCTCAAACTCCGGCAGGTTGGTGAAAGCGGGGTAAGTGTAAACCTGCCGGCGGAAATTCGTGAAATCGCCACGCGCCGGCAGCGATATCAGCCATGACGTGAGTTTGGGGAGACGAGAAGCTATCTGTCCAGGCTGATCGTCTGATCGACGTACGCGAGGTTCGCACGTTGATGGGAGATGATGATCGTCGTGCGACCGGCCATGAAGCGATCCAGCGCCTGCCACACGCGTGCGGCAGTCAAGGCGTCCAGATGCGAGGTGGCCTCATCGAGGATCAGGATCGGGGCATCTTTGAGGATGGCACGGGCGATGGCCAATCGCTGGCGCTCCCCGCCACTGAGCAACAGGCCGTTCTCGCCCACCAACGTGTCGTAGCCCTGGGGCAGGCCCTGAATGAACTCGTGCAACTGCGCCTGTTGGCATGCGGCCACCAGGTCGGCCTCGCTGGCCTCCGGGTTGGCGAGATAGAGGTTGTCGCGGATCGACGCGTTGAACAGGTGCGTGTGTTGGGGAACGACACCCAGCAGGTCGCGCAAGTCGTCCGCCCGGATCGTGTGCAGCTCGCGCCCGCCGATGCGGATGCTTCCCTCGTCGGTGTCCCAGAAACGCAACAGCAGGTTCACCATCGTGGATTTGCCCGAGCCGTTGGCGCCGACGAGCGCCACGCGGCCGCCGGCCGGCACGCTGAAGCTGACACCATCCAGCACCGGCGGCTCGTCCGGTGAGTAGCAAAACCGCAGATCGCGCACCTCGATGGCCGGCGGCTGATCGGGCGACAGGGTCAACGGCGCCAGCGTAACCGGGTCGATCACGGCCGGCTCGCTGTCGATCAACTCGAAGATGCGGCTGGCCGCCGCCTGGCTCGATTCTAGCATCTGGAACGCGTGGGACAGCGGCTGCACCGCCTCGAAGCAGGCGATGGCGGTCAACGGCAGCAGCGCCAGGAAGACGCCGTCGATCTTGCCGGCGGTGACCAGCGGAATCGCCATGAACAACACGGTGAGCGCGGCGAGGCTGGTGAAGAGCGCCGCCAGGCCGTTGCCCAGGCCGCGGATCGCCGCCAATCGCTCCTGCACCCGATTGAGTTGCCGGCTCAAGCTGAGCGCCCGAGCCTGATAGGCATCCTGTTGCCCATAGGCCAACAGGTCGGCGATGCCCTGCACCTCATCCACCAGCGAGGCGTTCAGCGCGGCGCGCGTGGCGATCAGCTCGGTGGCGGGCTGCCGGCTGAGCCACCGGCTCGCCAGCGGCAGGATCACGCCCGTCAGGACGATGAAGGCCAGCAGTGCCACCGCCAGCCAGACGTCGAAGCGGCCCAGGATCGCGCAGCCCAGGATGGTCACCAGCATTGCGGCGAGCGGCGGGATGACGACGCGCAGGTAGAAATTCTCCAGCGTCTCGATGTCCGCGACGATGCGAGTGAGCAAGTCACCGCTGCGATATTGCATCAGGCCGGCCGGGGCCAGCGGCTCAATCGCGCGATAGAACCAGACGCGCAGCCGGGTCAGGATGCGGAACGTAGCCAGATGGGTGACGTAGCGCTCGGCGTAGCGCAGTGCGGCGCGCGAGATGGCAAAAAAGCGCACGCCGGTGATGAGCACGTTGAGGTCGGCCATGTCGGTCACCAACGCTGCCTTCGAGATCAGGTAGGCGGACACGGCCATCAGCCCGACGCTGGCGCCGGTGGTGGCGAAGCTCAACAGCACGCCGGCGAGAATCCACCAGCGGAAAGGGAGCATCAGCTTGAGGAGACGCAGCATGATTCGAAATGATGAATGATAAACGATGAATGATGAATGAAGACCCCGTAATTCATCATTCATCGTTCACCGCTCATCGTTGGTATAGCTCTCGACCAGTTGTCGATACAACCCGCCCTGAGCTAGCAATCCCTCGTGGCTGCCGGTCTCGACGGCGCGGCCGGCGTCCATGACCACGATCCGATCGGCCGTGTAGGCCAGCGCGAGGCGATGGGCGATGATCAGGACAGTCCGCCCGGCCATCAGCCGTGCCAACGCATCCCGAATCAACGCCTCGCTCCTGATGTCCAGGCTGGCCGTGGCCACGTCCAGGATGAGCACCGGGGCATCCTTCAAGAACGCGCGCGCGATGGCCAGGCGTTGCAGCAGCCCGCCGCTAAACC
>JALOOE010000610.1 GCA_025454565.1 Anaerolineae bacterium | reverse complement strand
CAAGACGCCCCAGGACATCCGCATCAGCGCCAAGGATTACGACGGCGACAAGGATGTGAAGGAAGGCATCGCGGCCGAGATCACGGCATTGGAGTCGAAGCTGTACACGGCGATCATCGATTACAGCAAGAGTATCACCAAGACCGCGATCGCCTACAACCCGAGCACGAATCCGTACTTCTTCATCGACACGAGCGGCGACGGCAAGGCTGATGCGAAAGAGGCCGTCAGCGCCAATCGTTGGGTGGATTGGACGCCGCGCCTGCTCAAGGCCGCCTACATCTACCAGTTCATCCAGAAGGATCCAGGCGCCTTCGCGCATAACCCGAAGTACGCCATCCAGATGCTTTACGATGCGCTGGAAGATCTGAACAAGAGTGGCAAGGCCAAGGTGGACATGACGAGTCTCGTCCGGCCAGAGTAACGTTGAGCCGACCCGTTTCATGATCAGAGACACCCCACACGCGTTTCAGCCGGGTGTCTCTGACTGAAGTCTCTGGATTGTGGGAGCCGGAGCCTCGTTGAGGTTCCGGCTCGCTTTATGTGGCCGATGTATGACGACAACCACCTCCCAACCAGTCCGCGCCGGGGCAGTCGTAGCGCTTGAGCAGACAGCGCCCGCGGCGCTGTCTGACAATGACAAAATCCGCCGGCTGCCGTGGGCATTCGGCCACATCGCCACCAATTCGGTCTTCTGCCAACTGACCGTCTTCGGGCCGGTGTTCATCCTTTTTCTGACTCAACTGGGCCTGGATAAAGCCCAAATCGGATTGCTGCTGGCACTTTTTCCGCTGGCGGGGATCGTCGCGCCCTTAGTCGCGTCACCCGTGGCCCGCATCGGCTACAAACGCACCTTTGTCGTGCTGTGGGGCGCGCGCAAGGCTATCACGGCCTGCCTGCTGTTCACGCCTTGGATTTCGAGTCAATACGGCCCAGATGCTACGCTACGCTTCGTCGCGTTGGTGCTGGCTACCTTCGCGCTCTGTCGCGCCATCGCTGAAACCGGCATGTATCCGTGGATGCGCGAGTTCGTGCCAGATAGCGTGCGCGGCCGGTTTGCGGCTGCGGATAACATCCTGGGAACCCTTTTCGGATTCCTCGCGGTGACCCTGGCGGGTTATGTCATTGCTCGCAATTCCAATCTCGACGGCTACATGCTGTTGATCGCGATCGGTGTGATCTTCGGCCTGATTGCCGTGGCGGCCGCGACGCGCATCCCCGGCGGCGCGCCGCTGCCGCCGGAGGCTGGGCGCGGCGTCGATCGCCACGCCATGGCCGCCACGCTCACCGACCCCGCCTTCAGGCGCTTTCTCGCCGGGCTGGGGCTGATGACGCTCGCAGTCGTGCCCCTCAACGCCTTCTTGCCCCTTTTTGCCATCGAGCGGATCGGCCTGCCGCAGGCGCAGGTAATCTTTCTGCAGGGTGCAGTGCTGGTGGGCGGTCTGCTGTCGAGCTATCTGTGGGGATGGGCGGCCGATCACCGCGGGAGTAGGCCGGTGATGTTGGCCGGCGTGATCTCCGCGGCGACTATGCCGCTCATCTGGCTCACCGTGCCGGAGTTGGGCGCGGCGAGCTTTGTCCTGGCGCTGACGGCTGCGTTCATCACCGGCGCAAGCCTTCCGGCGTGGGCTATCGGTTCGAGCCGGTTTCTCTTCATGGATGTCGTGCCATCAGCCAGCACGCCGCAATACATGGCGGTGTTTTACGCCTGGATCGGGATCACAGGCGCGACCGGAGCTATCCTGGCTGGGCGCATCCTCGAAGGCGTGCAGGGCGCGAGCGCCCAGCGGGTGCTCGGCGGTGTGGATGCGTACACGCTGCTTTTTGCTGCCAGCACGATCCTGGCGTTGGGCAGTTTCGCCGTCCTTCGCCAGGCGAAGGGATCGCCGCGATGTCGCACTGAGTAAGGCGTTTTGTCCGCCGCGTTACATCCCACAGCAACTGCCCCATGCTATCATTCTTCGCATGAGCGAACTCGCCATCCTGGAAGTTCCGGTTGCCGGCATGGATTGTGCCGAGTGCACCCAGCACGTTCGCCACGCGATCGCCGGTCTGCCTGGTGTGGTATCGGTCGATGTTTTCCTGACCTCCGAGAAGGCAATTGTGCGCCTCGATCCGGCGCAGGTCGACCTGCCCGCGATCCGCGGCGCGGTGGAAGGCGCCGGCTATTCCGTTCCCGAAGCACGGCCTGCCCTCTCAGCCGACGCGTCGTCCGCGGCCCTCACGCGCCAAACCCGCTTCCTGTTTGCTGGCATCTTCGCGGCGGTGCTCTTCATCGTGATCGGCGGCGAGTGGCTGGGGCTGTTTGAGACGCTCACCGCACTGATTCCGCTGCCCATTGGCGCGGTCATCGTGTTGATCGCCGGCTTCCCGGTCTTCCGTAACGTCGTGCGAGCCACTTTACACAAACAGATCATCTCGCACACGCTGATGACCCTGGGTGTGATCGCCGCGCTGGTGGTCGGCCAATGGGTAACGGCGCTGCTGGTCGTCTTTTTTATGCGCGTGGGCGATGCCGTGGAGCGCTTCACCACCGAGCGAGCTCGGCGGGCGGTCAAGAACCTGGCGGCGCTCGCCCCCCAGACCGCGCGCATCGAGCAGCCCGGCGAGCAGATTCCTGTCGATGGCGAGGTGGTGAGCGGGCAGGCCACGGTCGATCAGGCGGCGATCACCGGCGAGGGGCTGCCCGTCGAGGCCGGGCCGGGCAGCCCCGTCTACGCGGCGACCTATGCGCGGCTCGGTCATCTGCACATTCGAGCGACGCATGTCGGCGCCGACACGACATTCGGCAAGGTGATCCGTTTGGTTGAGGAGGCCGAAGCGCACCGCGCCGATGTCCAGCGTATCGCTGATCGGTTCTCGACCTGGTTCCTGCCTATCGTCGCGGTGATCGCAGCGCTGACGCTCATCATCAGCCGTGATCCGTTGGCGACCGCCGCGGTGCTGGTGGTGGCGTGTTCCTGCTCCATTGCGTTGGCGACGCCGATTGCCATGCTCGCCTCCATCGGCGCAGGCGCGCAGCGCGGCCTGCTGATCAAAGGCGGCCGCTATCTGGAGTTGCTGGCCCAGGCCGATGTACTGTTGATCGACAAGACGGGGACGGTGACGCTGGGGAAGCCGCGGGTGACGGACATT
>JALOOE010000609.1 GCA_025454565.1 Anaerolineae bacterium | reverse complement strand
GACCGCCCGGCGGTATGTGAACACGGCGCGCGAGCTGCTTGACGGCGATGCCGGATGAAGCCTCGTGTGGACTCATACACCTGCGGGTCATTGTGGAAATCCCGAGGATCGCTGTATAATCCTCTCAATAATGGGAGGTAGCAACCATGACCACTGCCTGGCTCACCGAATTGGCTCGCATCTACCCGTCCGACCGCCTGCTTGCGTTGACCGCTTACAAGACGCGGCCGGCCGCGGTCGCTATCCCCGAGACGCAGGATGAGGTAGTCGAGGCGGTGCGCATTTGCCACAAGCATGATGTGCCGTTCGTGGCGCGCGGCAGCGGCACCAGCCTCTCCGGCGCGGCGCTGCCCATCAAAGACGGGTTGCTCATCACCCTCAATCGACTCAATCGCATCATCAAGCTCGACCCGGAGGAGCGGATCGCCGTGGTCGAGCCGGGCGCGATCAACCTGGCCGTGACCAAGGCGGCCAGCCCCTACCGCATGTATTTCGCGCCGGATCCCTCCAGCCAATCGGTGTGCACCATCGGCGGCAACCTCGCGTTCAACTCCGGCGGCGCGCATTGCCTGAAGTACGGCATGACCAGCAATCATGTACTGGGCCTCAAAGCCGTGTTGGCCGACGGCGAGGTGGTGATCCTCGGCGGCGATAGCCTGGAGAACGCCGGCCCCGATCTGGTCGGCCTGTTTGTCGGCTCCGAAGGGCTGTTCGGCATCGCGTTGGAGGTCACGTTGCGGCTGCTGCCCAAGCCGGAGCTATACCGCACCATCCTTGCCGCGTATGATAGCCTGGCGAAAGCGGGCGATGCGGTCGCCGCGGTCGTCGCTTCCGGGCTGCTGCCGGGCGCGTTGGAGATCATGGATCGGCTGGCGATCCAGGCGGCGGAGGCAGCCGTCCACGCGGGCTATCCCCAGGACGCGGCCGCGCTGCTGATCGTCGAGCTCGACGGCGAGGCGCAGCAGGTCGAGGAGGAATTCCGGCGGCTCAAGCCGATCATCGAAGCGTCGGGCGCGGACGCGATCCGCGTGGCGCAGGATGAGGCCGACCGCTTGCGCATCTGGAAGGGGCGCAAGAGCGCGTTTTCGGCGGTCGGGCGGCTCAGCCCGGAGTATCTCGTCAACGACGGCGTGGTGCCGCGCAGCCGGCTGGGCGAGGCGCTGACTGAGATCGAGCGGCTGAGCGCCGCATACGACATGCGCGTGGCCAACGTCTTTCATGCGGGCGACGGGAACCTTCACCCGCTGATCCTCTACAACGGCCGCGAGGCGGGCGCCTACGAGAAAGCCGAGCGGCTGGCGGGCGAGATCATGCGCCTCTGCATCTCCTACGGCGGCTCGATCACCGGTGAGCACGGCATCGGCATCGAGAAACGCGATTATCTGCCGGAGATGTACGGCGAGGCCGACATCGAGGCGATGCACCGCCTGCGCCGCGCCTGTGATCCGAAGGAGATCGCGAATCGCGGCAAGATGTTCCCCGGCAGCGAGGCGCCGTCGCACCGCCAGGTAGGGATGCATCCGCTGGAAGCCGCCGGGGTGATCTCGCGAGAGTGATGGAGGCGCGTCATGCAGGCGAAGCGGAAGTCGTATCTGACACCCGAGGAATATCTGGCACTGGAACGGCAAGCCGCTACGAAGAGCGAGTACTTCAACGGCGAAGTCTACGCTATGTCGGGCGCGACGCGTGTACACAATATCATTGCGACGAATGTCACAGCGGCGTTTGTCACGCAACTCAAAGGGCGGCGCTGTGAGGTCTACGCCAGCGACATGCGTGTGAAGGTGCAACCTACGGGGTTGTACACCTATCCCGACGTAGTGATCGTCTGCGGAGAAGTGCAACTGGAAGACCAGCGGCAGGATACGCTGCTGAATCCTACCGTGCTCATCGAGGTGCTTTCACCTTCCACCGACGATTACGATCGCGGCACCAAGTTCGCACATTACCGCACGCTTGAATCCGTATCGGACTATCTCGTGGTTGCCCAGGCCGAACCTCTGGTCGAGCACTATCAGCGCCAGCCCGACAACAGATGGCTGCTGACAACCTACGCGACACTTGATGCCGTAGTGACCGTGCCATCTTTAGGTTGCGATCTGTCGCTCGCCGAGATTTACGACAAGGTCGATTGGTCGGAAGCCGAAGGCCGGCCACGCAGGCTGCGAAGAGTCAAGGAAGAAGCCGGGGCATACAATTCACCTCGTTGAAAGACGGAGTTCACTGATCCGATGCCAGCCACCCTCCTTACCCCAACAACGATTGCTGATGTCCAGGCCGCGGTCCGCGATAGCGCGCACGTTTTGCCGCGCGGCAACGGCACCAAGACTGCCCTTTCCAGCGCTCCGGACGGCGTCACACCCCTCGCTTTGTCAAGCTTGTCCGGTGTGATCGAGTACCAGCCGGGCGAGTTCACCTTCACCGCGCTGGCGGGCACGCGGGTGACCGAGATCGCGGCGGTCCTGGCCGAGCACGGCCAATACCTCCCGTTCGATCCGTTGCTGGCGGAGACCGGCGCGACGCTGGGCGGCACGGTCGCTGCCGGCGCCAACGGACCGGGTCGCTATCGCTACGGCGGCCTGCGCGATTTCATCCTGGGCGTGCGCTACGTCGATGGCGAAGGCCAGATCGTGTGCGCCGGTGGCAAGGTCGTCAAGAACGCGGCAGGCTTCGACATCCCGAAGTTCATGGTCGGTAGTCTGGGGCAATTCGGCGCGCTCGTGGAGATAACGTTCAAGGTCTTCCCGAAGCCGGAAGCTAACGCCACCTTACGTCTGGAGTGCGCGTCGGTGGCCGATGGGGTCAACGCCATCATTCGGCTGACGAGCCAGCCACTCGACCTCGATGCGGTCGACTTGGAGCCGAGTGCATCGGGCGGCATGCTCTGGGTGCGCCTCGCTGGTCTTGCCGATGCATTGCCGGCGCGCATCGAGCGCCTCCGCGGTGTGCTCGGCGGAGGTGACGCGAT
>JALOOE010000608.1 GCA_025454565.1 Anaerolineae bacterium | reverse complement strand
GTTGCAAGTGCCGTTCTGCAAGGCCGATCCGTCGCTCGGCGCGCGCGTCAACGTGGTGGGCACGGTCAACGTCTTCGAGGCGGCCAAGCGAGCGCGGCTGCGTCACGTCGTTTACGCCAGCAGTATCGCGGTGTACGGGCTGAGCGATGAATACCCGGACGGGCCGATCAGTCACGATGCTCTGCCGCGGCCGCGCACGCATTACGGGGTTTACAAGCAGGCGAACGAAGGCACAGCGCGCATCTACTGGTTGGACGGCGGCATTTCCAGCATCGGCTTGCGGCCCTATATCGTCTACGGCCCGGCGCGCGACCAGGGCATGACGTCACAGCCGACGAAGGCCATGCAGTCCGCCGCGCTCGGCCGGCCGCATCATATCCCCTTCGGCGGTCGCGCCGTCTACCAATACACCGAAGACACGGCGCGCGCGTTCATCCAGGCCGCCCGAGTGCCGTTCGAGGGCGCCGAAGCGTTCAACCTCGGCGGCAGTGTCGCGCATGTACGCGAGATCGTCGCCGGCATCGAGGCCGCCGCGCCAAGTTCGCGAGGGCAGATCACCTTCGACGACAAGCCGTTGCCCTTCCCGACCGAGATGGACGGCGCGCCGCTGGAGGCGGCCATTGGGCCGATCCGGCACACGCCGCTGGCAGATGGGATCGGCGCCACGATTGTGCTTTTCCAAACAGCAATTGCCCGCGGCCGGCTGGCGATCGACTGATCGAACGCAGCCTGCAGAATTGGAGCCTCCCTATGTCACCTGACTTCGCTCAGGCCAACCTCGCGATCTTCCAGGGCCGGGATCCTGGCTTCGTGCTTTGGCAGCCGCGCCTGGAGTTCTGGTACTCGGTCAACAAGAAGCGCGGCACGCTGCCGCCGCACCTGAAGGACGCGAGCCTGCTCGACCTCTACGATTACTGCCACGCCTCCATTCGCTACTTCGTGCATCCCCTGAAGATGCGCTATCGCACCGTCGAGATCGTCGAGGAGTGGCTGGACGACAAACACATCCGGCGCATCTATCGGACCCCTGTGGGCGCGCTCACCGAGATGCTCGGCTATGATGAGTGGGGTCTCTCGCGCTACCATACCGAGTACCGGCTGAAGACGGTCGAGGATTTCAGGGTCTGCGAATATCTGCTGCAGGACGAGGAGTGGCGTTGGGATCAAGCGGGTTACGAGCGCGATATCGCGGCGGTGGGCGGGCGGGGCGCGCCGCAGTTCTACTTCCGCCGCTCGCCGATCCAGGGCCTATACATCGAGAACATGGGCTTCGAGAATACGGTGCTCTTCTCGTTCGATCACCCGGAGGTCATCGCCCGCTTTGTCGAAGTAGCACGGGCCGCCGACGATGCCATGTACGATGTGCTGTGCCAGTCGCCGATCGCGATCCTGAACTTCGGTGAGAACATCGACGCGTTCATGGATCCGCCGCCGACATGGCGCAAGCTGCTGATGCCGTATTGGGAGAAGCGCGTGGCGCAGCTTCAGGCCGCCGGCAAGATGACCCACATCCACATCGACGGTGCGATGCAGCCGCTCATCAAACTGATCCGGGAAAGCCCGTTCGACGCCATCGAGGCGTGCACGCCTGTGCCGCAAGGCGATGTCACCCTCGAAGAGATCAAGGAGGCGCTGGGCGATAAGGTGCTGCTCGATGGCATCCCGGCCGTCTATTTCCTGGCGATGTACCCATTGGAGACGCTCCTCGAGTGTACCCGCCGCGTCGTCGAGTTCACCCGCGCCTGATCCTGGGCATCTCCGACGAGATCCCACCGGATGGCGATATCGAGCGGGTGCGCATGGTGGGCGAACTGGTGCAAGAGTTGGTCTAGACATGTCAGTGGACTTTGCGTTCTTGGCCAACGCATGTTATCATGTCGCCGCTTTGCCTAGACCACCTTAGGCGCATCTCAAGCTGGGCCTTCCTGAAGTGCGGGTCCTCCGGGTAATCGAACTTACCGTTCAGGAGTGTCCGACTTCCTGGCCGCGGTGCTGCGCAATGAAGCTGATCATGGTGTGCCGAGCAGCCCCGCGAGCAGGTTTTTCAGCCGGAGGAGGTGAAAGCCGCCCCAGATTCTATCGTGTGTTTTGACCTGCCAGCTGTTCGTTCCCTCTGATCTCGCCCTACATGCACTGTTGTGACTCTGTACCTGAGGAGGCCTATCATGAACTCCAAGCGTCTATCGCGCCGCGATTTCCTCAAAGGCGCCGCTCTTGCTGGTTCCGGGCTCGTCGCAGTGGCATGCGCACCGGCTGCAGCTCCTACCGCCGCACCAGCCCCTAAGCCCACTGAAGCGGCGAAGCCCGCGGCTCCTGAGCCAACCAAGGCTGCAGCAGCAGTTGCACCTGTTCCGATTGAGGTCTGGTCCGGCTGGACTGAGGCCGCCGCGAAGAACATCGAACAGATCCTCGACGGCTACAACAAGTCGCAGAACAAGGTCGTAGCCAAGCACGTTGTTGTCCCTGAGAACATGACGCAGAAGCTGCTGGCAAGTGTCGCCGCCGGTAGTCCACCTTCCACCGCCATCCTCTTCGGTGCTGGCACCGCCTATCAACTCGCCGCTCAAAAGGCCATTCTTGCCCTGGATGAGGTCGGCAAGCCGGACCAGGTCGCCACCCTCAAGAAATGGATGGCGCCTCCTATCTGGGATCTGGGCGTCTACAAGGGCAAGTTCTACTTCGCATCCATGTGGAATCAGTGTTACGCTATGTTTGTCAACACCAAGATGTGCAAAGATAAAGGTGTTGATCCCAACAAGCCACCGGCGAACTGGGACGAAATGGCGGCAACCTGGGACAAGCTGACCACCTATGACGCTCAAGGCAACATCAATATCCTGGGTGGAGACTACACCAGCGTCAGCAACAGCATTGCCCGTTTCTTGGGCCAGTTGGTATCCGACGATGGCCTGAAGATCACGGCCAACCACCCGAACAACATCAAAGCGTTGGAGTGGCAGACCGCCCGCTGGAAGCAGGTTGGCGTGAAAAAGCTGCAGGACTATTTTGCGTCACTGCAGGGCCGCGGCGAACGCTCGGCCGGCAACGACCCGTTCCTGTCGGGTCTGCGCGCCACCCTCATCACCGGCCCCTGGCAGTTCGATACAATCAAACGCTACAAGCCGGCGGGTTTCGAGTTCACTGTTTGGCCGCTCCCGCGCCCGACAGGGGTGGACAAGACGGGCATGAATACCTATGGCGACGGCTGGATCATCCCCAAGGGGGGCAAAGAACCGGCTGCTGCCTGGGACATCATCAGCACGATGACCGGCGCCACCGGCGATCGCGATGTGTACACCGGCCTCTTCATGGTTTGGCAGTGCGTCAATGGCCCGGTCTCGCCGATGATGGTTGATTGGCCGAAGTTCAAAACCGAAGTGATCGGCCAGTGCCCGGGCTACCAGGAGATCTTCCTGAAGGACCTGTTCAACGCCGATTACTACGTGTACCCGGCGAAGATCCCGACCAGCGACTCTTACAGCTCACTGCTCAGCGCCGAGTGGGAGAAGGCACGGTTGGGTCAGAAGACTCCGAAAGAAGCGCTGGACTACGTCACCGAGCAGGCCCAGAAGGAATTGGACAACTGGCTGGCCAAGGCGGGCTAGTTCCTTGACCCGGACGATCCGGAGTCACATTGCTCACCACAAAGACTCAAAGCCACCGGGCGTACAAAGGTTCAGGGTTGTTGTGCTTCCTCGTGTCTTGGTGTCTTTGTGGTGAAGGCCGTGTTTGTCGTTCCGGAATGTAGCGGCCCCCATTGGCTTGTCATCGCTGGGCGTATCCCGTGCGCAGTATTGGGCACTCGCTGTGGCAAGCCGAGCTATCTTCGACGCTCAACCGCTCCTGCTCCGCAAGCAGCGCCTGGATTTCTGCAGAGGTCACGGCGGTCAGTATAGCACGCGCCGGCGGAACGGTGAACAGTTACCTGTCTTTGAGGTTGACACCATGTCTTCACAAACGAGCGCAGTTGTGTTGGCCCAGGAAGGGCAGTTTCGCCATTCGGCGCGGTACCGCGTAGTTCATAGCGCCGCCGAAGTGGCGAAGTATACCGGGCTGCTATTTTTCTCTGTTTTTTTCATCCTGCCCTGGGTCTGGATGGTATCGACCTCACTGAAGAACCCGCAAGAGCTGGTCGTCTGGCCGCCGATCTGGATCCCCAACCCTATCCGGTGGGACAACTATGTCCAGGCCTTCGCCCAGGCTGAGTTCTCGGTATACGTCCTGAATACACTCAAGATCGCGATACCCTCGGTGATCGCCGCTGTACTTTCCAACTCGCTGGTTGCCTACGGCTTCGCGCGTGTCCGCTGGCCGGGGCGCGATGCGGTACATCGCCTTTCACAGGCTGGGCTGGATTAACACCTACGCCCCACTAGTCATTCCGGTCTTTTTTGCCAGCCCGTTCTACGTGTTCTTGTTGCGCCAGTTCTTTATGGGGCTGCCGATTGAGCTCTCCGATGCGGCCAAGGTGGATGGCGCTTCTGAGCTCGCGATCTTCTGGAGGATCATCCTGCCGCTGGCCAAGCCGGCCCTGGCTGTGGTAGCGTTGTTCCAGTTCATCGGCAGTTGGAACGACTACTTCGGCCCGCTGATCTATCTGAACGACAAAGCTATGTACACGGTGTCGCTGGGCATCGCCAACATGCGAACCACGTATGGCTTTATGAACTTCGCATGGATCATGGCGGCGACGGTGATGAGTGTGGTGCCGATCATCGTCCTGTTTTTCTTTGCCCAGCGCCTTTTCATCGAAGGCATCGCACTGACCGGGCTGAAGGGTTAGGAGGTCGACATGAGATTGCACCTCAAACGGCCCAGATTGTCGCACCAGGATCGGCACGGGCTCTTCACCGGTCTTCTGTTCATTTCGCCCTGGATCATCGGTTTCCTCGTCTTCCGGGTCGTGCCGTTCTTTATGTCACTGTACTTCAGCTTCACCTTCTACCCGATACTCGAGAGTCCCACGTGGATCGGCTTGGCGAACTTTCGCAATCTGCTCACCGACGGGCGCTTCCTCTCGGGCCTCTATAACACGGCGTACTATGCTCTCTTTGCCGTACCCTTAGGGGCATTTTTCGGCATTCTTCTGGCGATGCTCCTAAACATGAAGGTCAAGGGGCTCTCGATTTGGCGCACGATCTTCTACCTGCCCAGCATCACGCCCGTGGTGGCTACATCTCTCGTCTGGCTCTGGATGTTCAACCCACGCGGCGGGATTATCAACTACATCTTGTCGCTGGTGGGTATCCGAGGGCCTGGCTGGCTGGGCAGCCCCGAGTGGGCCAAGCCGGCCCTGATTCTGATGAGCCTGTGGGGGGTGGGCACAGCGGTCGTGATCTACCTGGCAGCGCTCCAAGACGTGCCGCGCGAGCTGATGGAAGCTGCCCAACTGGACGGGGCCAATGCCGGGCAGCAGATTTGGTTCGTCACACTGCCCATGATTAGTCCGGTCATTCTGTTTACCGTGATCACCGGCTTGATCGGCGCGTTTCAGTACTTCACCGAAGTGCATGTCATGACGGGGGGCAGCGGTTCACCGGCCGATTCCACCCTGATGATGTCGATCTACCTCTGGCAGAGTGCGTTCCAGTTCTTCAAGATGGGTTATGCGTCCGCCCAGGCGTGGATCATGTTCGTGATTGTCGTCATATTCACTGTCATTCTGTTCCGCGTTTCGGGACGGGTTGTATACTACGGCGGCCGGTGATCAACTCCCCTAACGAGGTAAAAATGTCCAAAGAGACCATGACCCCACGCGAGCGTTGGCTCGCCGTGCTGAACCACCAGACGCCCGATCGTATCCCTATGGATTACTGGGCGACGGCAGAGGCGACGCAGAAGATCCTGGCGCACACTGGCTGCGCGGATCTGTGGGAGTTCTTCCGCAAGTACCATATCGACCGGCCTGTCGGGGTCGGTCCGCGCTATGTCGGCCCGGCGTTGCCGCCGAAAACTGACGTGTTCGGCTGTCGCTATCAGGATATCGATTATGGCACCGGCACCTACCCCGAGGTCGTCGAGCATCCGCTGGCGCAGTACAGCTCGGTCGAGGAGATCGAGCGCAGCTACACCTGGCCGCAGCCAGATTGGTGGTACCACGGCG
>JALOOE010000607.1 GCA_025454565.1 Anaerolineae bacterium | reverse complement strand
GCTCGATCGTCGAACCAGACATTCGCACCATCAGGAGACTCGAACATGATTTCCGTGAGCATGAAGACGACCGTGAAGCGGGCCCGGCAAACGCTGGCCACGGTGTTGGCGGCCTCGGCACTCGTCGGCGGGCCGGCCATGGCCAGTGGCTCTTACAGCAAGGCCGGCATCCCGGATATCGCGAAGCCCATTCGGGTGAGCGGCACGATCGTGGACGTGGCCGTGTCCAACCCCGCCTTCAGCACGTTGGTCACGGCGCTGACTGCCGCCGGGCTGGTCGGCACCTTGCAGGGACCGGGGCCGTTCACGGTCTTCGCACCGACCAACGACGCCTTCGCGAAAGTGCCTGCTCCCGTGCTCAATCTGCTGTTGTCGGACACGGCCGCATTGTCCAGCGTGTTGCTTTACCACGTCACGGGTGGCAGGCAGGATCTGCGCTTTGCTCTCGTGGCACCCCGGGACATCAAGACCGTACAGGGCCAGGAGGTCTTTGCCGAGCGCGAACGCGATACGCTGTTCATCAATAACTCTCGCGTGATCGGCCGGCCGATCGTGACCGACAACGGCATAATCTACGTCGTCGACAGCGTGTTGTTGCCGCAGTATCGGTAAGCGAGCAGGTCTCCGTTCGGAGGTTCATCAATCGTGGCGGTTCCCGGCGACGCAGTCGCAGGGAACCGCCTGGTGCGATCGGCTTTCGACTCAGGGCGCGGCAAACCTCAGTCGGCCTGGTCGATCTGCCGATCCGCACGCGAGAGCAGGATGAAAGCCACGGATAGCAGCGCAAAGGCAGCCCCAGTGGCCATCGCGGTTTTCCAGCCCAGCGCAGCCGCGATGGCTGACAATACCAGGGCATTGACGAACCCCATCAGGTTGGCGCCCGTATTGAACAGGCCATACACCGTGCCTGAATGGCGGCCACCAATGGCTGCACCATTGGCTGCAAAGGCACCTTCGGTGAACTGATTGAAGAAGAAGCAGGCGCCCAGCATGAATGCAGCCACGTAGGCATTGGGATGCAAGGCCACGCCGATCAACAGCATGGCAGACACGCTGCAACCGATGACGATTGGCATGCGACATCCCCAGCGGACGCCCATGCTGTGACACAACCTGTCGCCCAACCAGCCACCGGACAACGCACCGGCAGCGCCGGCCAGCCATTGCGCCGAGGTCAGGAAGCCTGCTTCCTGCGCACCCATGCCGCGCACCGTCACCATGTAGTAATAGCCCCAGCTGAACACCACATAGAACACGAAATTCATCGATGAATAGCTGAGCATCACGAACAGGGCATCGCGGTTCTTGAGTACACGACGCCAGGCCGGCTCGAAGCTTTCGACCGATGAAGATTGACCGGCTGGAGACTGCATCAAGGCCACTTCGGCCGCGTTGACTGCGTGATGATCGGCCGGGTTGTCCCGCGAGTACCACCACCACATAGCCCCGGCGATGATCGCAAACGGTGCCAGTACAAGGAAGCCGATGCGCCAGCCATGCTGACCGATCAGCCAGGGCAACGCAGAAGCGGTGACCGCCAGGCCGACCGTCAGGCCGGCACTGGTCAAGCCGTTCGGAAGCGCCCAACTGCCGGGTGGAAACCAGCGCTCGATCGCCGAGACCATGATCGGAAACACCGGCGCATGGGACATGCCCACCAGGAACTGGATGGTCAATAGAAAGCCGATGATGAGGTAGACCGGAGCAACATCCCGGGCCGGCGTCAGGCTGGTGACGGCGATCAGCAGACCCCACGCGATCGTGATGACCGACATTGTGAACCTGGGTCCTTTGCGATCACCCCAGTACCCCCCTGGAAACTGGAACAACGCATAGCCCAGCGGAAAGGCAGCCATGATCCAGCCCCACTGGATTTCCGTCAGTTGCAGATCTGCGACCATGGCTGGACCGGCAATCGACAGGTTGCCGCGCAGCAGGTACGAGACGAAACTGACGAAAATCAGGATGGCGAGAATGCGCCAGCGGACGTTGCTGGGGCGGGTTAGGGGTTCAGTCATGACGCTTGCGCGGTCAGCTGAAGATCCTCTGCCACCAGCGGCGGCGGTCCCCTGTTTGCGGAAAGGCGTGTTGCAGGTTGTCCGGGGCAACGCGGGACAGCGTCCAGCCGGGCAGGGGCGGAACGTCGCTCGAACCGCAGACCTTGCCGAGATTGTTGGGGTCGAAGATCTTTACGAAGCTGGGCCGTTCGTGATCGTCGGCGTAGACGATCCCGCAGTAGTCCTCATGATGTTCGTCCAGCAAGAGCTGCTTGATCTCGGCGAGGAACCGTTCAAATTGATCTCGTGGCGTCGGCGTCGTTGGCGGCGCTTCGCCAACAGCATAGACGTACCAGCCGTCATCACCGAGGCGCTGCAACTGTGCCCATAACGCGTCCAGTTCGTGCCAGCGCAGGACGCCCTTGAGACGACCGTCGTAGGCACGCAGGTACGGGCTGGCGGGAGACTGTTGGGTCGGAGTCATGGCACGTGGCGCAGATGATGCCAGACATTCGCGCCGCCGACAGGTCCGCACCGGGGAGGCTGCAATGCATCCCCGGTGCGGGTGGATCGTCAGCGATTGCGTTCGCTGGCCTGCTGTGCGCGCGCTGCGCCGATCGCAGTCTTGACGTGCTTGCGCTCCTCCGGCGGCGGCAGCACGGCTTTCATGCCCAGGGACTGGATCCAGAGCTCCCGGCACCATCCCTGCGAATGGTAGAGATGCTCGTCCTCCTGCTCCTCGACCTGCTCGTGCGCTTCCTTGACCGACCGC
>JALOOE010000606.1 GCA_025454565.1 Anaerolineae bacterium | reverse complement strand
CTCTGTGAACTCTGTGTCTCCGTGGTGAGTTTCGCCGGTCGTCCAACCCACCATTGACTAACCCACCGCCCCGGGAGAACGACATGGCCGTCACCGCACCTCGTCGGCGCGCTG
The DNA here is from genome assembly GCA_025454565.1 of Anaerolineae bacterium. Classification (GTDB taxonomy): domain Bacteria; phylum Chloroflexota; class Anaerolineae; order CG2-30-64-16; family CG2-30-64-16; genus JALOOE01. The sequence continues at coordinate 2,659 of JALOOE010000606.1, read as the reverse complement.
CTTCCGCCGGCATCCTCTCATCGCTCCAGCGCCGTGCCCGCGAGTTTTCCCTCATTTCGCGCGATCCGGTGCTGATGCTCGGTCTCCTCTTTTGTGGCATTTTCCTGTTCGTGTTCGTGGTGTATCCGCTCTTCAGAGGCACGGCAAACGGCTTTCTGGATTCTGAAGTGGACGCGCCCTGGTTCACGCGGATCAGCCTGAAATATCTCGCCCGCTATTTCGACGCCTACTATGGGCCGGTCAATCGCCAGGTGTTTTGGAACACCCTGGTGATGGGCGTGCTGACGGCGACCGGTGGGACGATGCTCGGCTTCGCCTTCGCTTACGCGATTGTGCGATGCAGCATGCCCGGCAAGCGGTTCATCCATCTCCTGGCGCTGGTGCCGATCGTCTCGCCGCCCTTCGCTATCGCGCTGAGCACAATCCTGCTGTTTGGCCGTAACGGGCTGATCAGCCACAAGCTGCTCGGCATCGAATTCCCGCCCGGCTCTAACGACATCTACGGCATGGATGGCCTGGTTTTCGTCCAGATCATCACCTTTTTCTCCGTGGCTTACCTGATCATCCGGGCAATGCTCGAACGGCTCGATCCCAGCATGGAGGAGGCCGCCCACAGCCTGGGCGCAGGCAAATGGCACATCTTCCGCACCGTCACGCTGCCGCTGCTCATCCCAGGCATCGCCAGCGCCTTTCTGCTGCTCTTCGTTGAATCGTTGGCTGACCTGGGCAATCCGCTCTTCATCGCCGGCAACGTCACCGTGCTCTCCGCACAGATCTTCATCGCAGTCGCGGGCGAGTATGATTACCAGAAAGCGTCGGCCTTGGCCGCGGTGCTGTTGTTGCCCACCCTGGTGGTTTTCCTGCTGCAGCGTTACTATGTCAGCCGCCGTTCCTACGTTTCGGTGACGGGCAAGCCCACAGGCGGCCACATCGTGGTCAAAGAAGCGTGGATCCGTTGGCCGTTCATCATCCTCACCTACCTCGTATGCGCGTTGATCGTCGTGCTCTATGCGGCCGTCATCTACGGCTCGTTCGCTACGGCCTGGGGGGTGGACTACACGCTGACGCTGCGCTGGTGGCAGCAGGCGCTCACCCGCGGGGTCGAGTCGGTGCTGGACACGACCTTCCTGAGCGCCTACGCCACGCCCATCGCCGCGCTGACCGGCATGGTGATCGCATTCCTGGTCGTGCGCAAGCGGTTCAGTGGCAAAGAGGGCCTGGATTTCGTGTCGAACCTGGGCGGCGCGGTGCCCGGCACGATCCTGGGTATCGGCTTTGTGCTGGCGTTCAGCACGCCGCCGTGGTTCGCAGTGGCGATTCTCTATATCCTGCTGGCGTTCTATCTCGTCTGGACGAGCGTGCAAGCGGTTGGCGCGCGCTGGGCTGTGCTGGCCATCGGCACACTGGCAGGGATCGCTTTGGCGCTGCTCTACAACCTGATTGCAGACAGCATGTACTATCTGATCGGCGGCATCTACATCGCGTTGGGCCTGGCGATGCGGCTCCGGCTCAAGCAGAAGGGTGTCGGCTGGATGCTGCTGGCGATGGGCGCCTATCTGCTCGCTTACAACCTTGTCGAGTATGTCGCCCAGCCGATCGCCGATTTCAGCCGATCGCTGCCGAGGGGGTTTTGGAGCAACGCGGTCTTCCAGTTTTCCGATTACATCAAAGTCTTCTTTCAGACCCCCGCGCCGATTACCGCGATCGTGTACGCGTTTCTCTCGCTGTTGGCCATCGAGAAAGCCCAGGGGCGGCTGCGCATCATCTTCACCGGGTTACTGCTGGCCCTGGTGGCTGCGCTCTGCTTCATGGGCGCGCCGATGGCGCTGATCGGCACGCCGTACATCATCCTGGCCGCGTTTGCCGTGCGCAGCCTGCCTGCCTCGGTGCGCGCAGGCATCGCCTCCCTCCAGCAGATCGATCCGAGCATCGAAGAGGCGTCGGGCATGCTGGGCGCCGACGCGCAATACACCTTCCGCAAGACGACGTTGCCGCTGATCCTGCCCGCGCTGCTGGCGGGCCTGATCTTCTCGTTCACGCGCCACATGACCAGCCTGTCGGCGGTCATCTTTCTGGTCAGCGCGCGCTGGCGCATCGTCACCGCGTCGATTCTGAGCGAGTGGGAGCAGGGCGGCGTGGGCGTCGCGGCGGCTTACTCGACCATCATCATCGTCCTGGTGCTCATCGCCATCGGCGTGCTCTATTTTGTCACGCGCAAACTGTTGGGCGGCCGCGGGGATGTGGATTTGAACCTCGGTGCGTGAGGGTAGGACACAGATGAACACAGATTCCACGGATACTTTTGGGTTGTACTTTTGCTCAACTCTGTGTGAGCTGCGGTAAAAGAGGGTTCCATGGTAGATGGGAAACACGCAGACGTGACCGAGAAGGTTATCGAGGCGTTCTTCAACGTCTATAACACTTTGGGGTATGGCTTCGCTGAGAAGGTGTACCAGAACGCACTGGTCATGGAGTTGGTGGCTTTGGGTCTCACCGTCGAGAGTCAAAAGCAAATCACCGTGCGTTACTCAGCTTCTCAACTACCTCAAGGCAACGCCTATCGAGGTCGGCTTGTTGCTGAACTTTGGCCCCAGGGCGGAACTCAAACGCAAAGTCTACGACAACGATCGAAAAGGCTCACTATCTTGGACTCAAGCCG
>JALOOE010000605.1 GCA_025454565.1 Anaerolineae bacterium | reverse complement strand
CGCCTGCTGGATGAGATGCTCGGTCTCCATGTCCACGCTGGAGGTGGAGTCGTCAAGGATCAGGATGCGGGGATCGACCAACAGCGCGCGGGCGATGGCGATGCGCTGCCGCTGACCACCGGAGAGGGTGATGCCACGCTCGCCCACCTCGGTGTCATAGCCCTTCGGGAATGACAGGATGAAGTCGTGGGCCTGCGATGCTTTGGCCGCGGCGATGACCTCTTCTTCGCTGGCATCGGGCCGGCCGTAGGCGATATTCTCGCGAATCGTGGCGGAGAAGAGCAGTGTGTCTTGCAGCACAACGCCGATGTGATGGCGCAACGATTCGAGCGTCACATAGCGCAGATCGTGCCCATCGATCAGGATGCGGCCCGCCGTCACATCGTAGAAGCGCAGGATGAGATTGATGAGGGTGCTCTTGCCGGCGCCGGTGTGTCCCACGAGCGCGATCACCTGCCCCGGCTGCGCGTCGAGGTTGATGTCGGTGAGGGTCGGCTGTCGGCCATCGCTGTATTTGAAATCCACGCGCTCGAACTTCACCTGGCCTCTGATGGTCGACAGCGTCGTGGAATTCGGCGAATCGCGGATTTCGAAGGGCGAGTCCAGCACCTCAAAGATGCGCTCGGCGCAGGCGAACGCCTCGGCCATCAGGTTGACGATGTTGCCCAGGCGCTGCACCGGGCCGCTGAGCATCAGGATGTAGGTGTTGATTGCGACCAGTGTGCCCAGGGTGAGCGTGCCAGCCATGACCATCGGCCCGCCGAACCAAAATACCAGCGCGACGCTGCATGCGACGAGAAAGCCCATCGAAGGGGATGTGGCGCCCCAAAAGCGGATCGTATCGAGACGGGTGCGCATATAGGCGCGGTTGGCCGAATCGAACTTCTCCATTTCGTAGGGTTCGCGCGCAAAAGCCCGCACCACCTGGACGCCGGTCAGGTTCTCCTGGAGCACCGTCGTGACCTGCGCGAAGTCCTGCTGTACCTGGCGCCATTTGGGGCGCATCCGGTCGGCCAGCGCCTTGACGAGATACGCCAGGATCGGCATCGGGAGCAGGCTGATCAGCGCAAGCTGCCAGCTTAGCTGAAAGAGAATGACGATAATGAAACCGAGCATCAGGACGATGCTGAGCGAGTCGAGCAGCGCGCCGGAGACGAAGCGCTGGATCGCGCCCACATCCTCGGCCATACGCGACATGAGCTGCCCCGTCTGCGCGTGGGTGTGGTACGAGAAACTCAGCCGCTGGATGTGGTTGTACACCTGGTTGCGCACGTCGTAGGAAACCATCTGCCCCGACGACTCCATGCCGAAGCGCTGGCCGAAGGAGAAGACCATGCGCGCGGCCGCGATAGCTACCACGACGAGCGCGGCCTGGATCATATAAAGTTGGCTCCCGCTTGCCAGCCCCACATCGATGACTTGCTTGATCACCCACGGGATGAGCAGGTTCAGCACCGTCACCACGGTGATACAGATGTAGGTGAGGGCAAGGCGTTTGCGGTGTGGCCGCAGATAGGTCAGGATACGAAGGAGTGTGCGCACGAGCGATCTCCTTGAACCGATAGCCGGCGACACCGGCACCGCACCAGCCGCAGTGCGGTGCAAGTGCGAAGTCGCCGGGCTATCGGGCAGCGCCCCATCACTGGAGCTACCGGCGCGCCGATTGGCCCAGCCCGGTGCACCGGGCGCTGCCTCGTTAGCCCGGACATTGATGTCCGGCGGGCCGGCGTTGCGACGAACGCTGAGAAATGCTACACGCGCACCGGTTGCCCCAGTTTCGCGCTGGCGTAGATCGCGTCCAGGATCTCCATCACCCGCAGCCCTTCTTCGCCGGTGGCGATGTGCGGCGTATCGGTGATGATGCTCTCTACAAAGTGCGCCATCGGCTTGGGGACCGTTTTCGCCGGGCCGTGCAGGTTCATGTTGTAGTGCGAGCCGTTGCGCTCCAGGTAGATCTCCGCCTCGAAGGTGTAGCCTTCCTGCGTATTGCGTTGCACCAGGCCCGCTTTCGTGCCGTAGAGCCGCGTTTCCATCAGCTCCCGTTCGCTGATATTCGCCGCCCACGACGCCTCGACCACCAGCGATGCGCCGGTGTCGAAGGTAATCATCGCCGCGGCCAGGTCCTCGACATCGTAGAGCGCATTCTGCTCGGCCGCCAGCTTCGACGCGATGGGGTTATATGTCCTGCCCATCACCCAGACTGGCTTGGGATAGCCCATCAGCCAGAGCGCCAGGTCGAGCCGGTGGACGCCCAGGTCGATCAACGGGCCGCCGCCGGAGAGCGCCTTTTGGCCGAACCAGCCGCCGAAGCCGGGCAGCCCGCGGCGGCGATGCCAGACCGTCCGGCCGAAGTAGATGTCGCCCAGCAGCCCGGCGTCGGTCTCGGCCTTCATCGCGAAGCTCTGCTCGGTGAAGCGCCACGAGAAGTTGATCATCAGGCGCCTGCCGGCCGCCTTGCTCGCCGCGAGCATCTCGGCCGCTTCGGCCGCATTCATCGCCATCGGCTTCTCGCACAGCACGTGGGCTCCGGCCGCGAACGCCGCCAGGGTCAGGTCATGGTGAAACTTGTTCGGCGTGGCGATGCTGACGATGTCGAGCTGCTCCTTCGCCAACATTTCCTCGGCGGAGACGTAGCGGTTGGGCACGCCGAACTTGTCGCCGATCTCCTTCAGCCGGGCCGCGTCCGGCTCGGCGACCGCCACGACCTCCGCCTGGGGATGCGTCTGATAGCCGGCGATGTGATGCCGGCCCATCCCCAGGCCGATGACGCCTACTCGGAGT
>JALOOE010000604.1 GCA_025454565.1 Anaerolineae bacterium | reverse complement strand
GCGTGTCTTCGCCTGCACCGAATGTCGCGGCTGCGCCGAGCACTGCTTCAAGTATCTGTCAACCACCGACATCTACGAGGCAATGAAAGAGGATCTCGCCCGGCGGGGCCTGCTGCCTGCGCGGCTGGCGGCCGGTCTCGCCGATGAGGGGGGCCTGGGCGAGTATCACAACGTCTACCAGGGGGAGCAGGAGGAACGGCTGGCCTGGCTGCCCGACTTCTCGCATGTGGATCGCGAAGCCGAAGTCCTCTTCTTCGTCGGCTGCACGTCGGCTTATGCGCGGCAAAACATGGCGTTGGACACTTACAACCTGTTGGTGCAGGCGGGGATCAACTTCACGGTGCTGAGCGATGAGTGGTGCTGCGGCCATCCCTACCTGGCCGGCGGTATGCCCGACAAGGCGCTCAGTTACATGGAGCACACCCTGATCGCGGCGCAGCGGGTCGGCGCACGCCAGATCGTCACCAATTGCCCCGGCTGCCAGCGCGCGTTCCGCGACGACTACGGCAAGCTCAGCGGCAAACCCGCGCCCGTCGAATCGCTGCACGTCGTCGAGATGTTGGCCGACCGGCTGGAACGCGGTGAGCTGGCGATGGAACGCCACCGGCCCAAGATCGCCGTGACCTATCATGACCCATGTGTGCTGGGCCGGTGGATGGGGATCTACGAGGCGCCGCGGCAACTGCTGCGGGCCATCCCCGGTATCTCGCTGGTGGAGATGCCGCGCAACCGTCGCGACGGCTACTGCTGCGGCGCGGGCGGCATGATCCGCTACGACTTCAGCGAGATGGCCGACCTGGCCGGGGCCGACCGTGTGGTCGAAGCGACCGGCGTGGGGGCCGAGATGATGCTCTCGGCATGTCCCGCCTGCGTGATGCAGCTTCAACAGTCGCGACAGAAGACCAAGTCCCGGCTCAAGGTCATGGACATCTCAAGGTCATGGACATCACCGAGCTGGTGGCGCAGCAGATGCGGCCGCTGCGGACGTAGCGAGCCAATGATGAAACGAACCGTCTTCTATCATCAGGAACTGCAAGCTGGCGCGAAGATGCGGTCGGCCCAGGGCTGGGAGATGCCCGACCACTTCGGCGATCCCCGCGCCGAGCATCTGGCTGTGCGGGGCAGCGCCGGGGTGTTCGATTGGGCTTCCACGGGCGAGATCGAGATCCAGGGCCGCGATGCGTTGGCGCTCGTTCAGAAGGTGATCGTGAACGACGCCAGCCGCATGTCCGTGGGGCGTGTGCTCTACACCACGATGTGCCAGCCTGACGGCGCCATCCTATCCGATGTGACGATCTACCGGCTGGGGGAAGATCGCTACTGGTGCATGACCGCGTGGGGCAGCAACCAGGCCGGCCAACGGCCCGAATACGAATGGCTGCTGGCGCAGGCGTGCGGCCTCGACGTGTGCATCACCGATGTGTCGTCGGGCGTGGCGCTGCTCGCCGTGCAAGGCCCACAGGCGCACGCCATCGTGTCGCAGCTCGGCCCGGCCGATCTCCGTGCGCTGCGCTATATGTGGTTCACGGAAACGACGCTGGCCGGCGCGCCGCGCGCGCTGGTCTCCCGCACCGGCTACACGGGCGAGCTCGGCTATGAGTTGATCGTGCCGGCGGAGTACGCATACGACCTGTGGGACGCGCTGGAGATCGCTGGCCAGCCCTTTGGCATGTGTCATGCCGGCTTGGAGACGGCGTTCAGCCTGCGCATGGAGAAGGGCTACATCGCCCGCTTCGATTTCATGGACGGTGTCACGCCGCTCGAAGCAGGGATGGGCTGGACGGTGAAGTTCGACAAGGGTGAGTTCATCGGCCGCGACGCCATGGCGAAGCAGCAAGCTGAAGGCGTGCGCCGCAAGCTGGTCTCTGTGGCGATGGGCGACGAAACGCTGCCCGCCGGCGGCTGCCCGATCCTCTATGATGGGGTGGTGGTCGGCAAAGTCACCAGCAGCGCCTACGGCTATTCGGTCGGCTGTCCGCTCGCCCTGGCGCTCGTAGCCGTTGACCGGGCGCGCACCGATCTGCCCGTGGATGTGGAGGCAGGCGGCCGCCTTCACCCTGCGCGCATCGTCCAAAGACCGTTCTTCGACCCGCATGGGACACGGCTGCGCCCCGAAGGATAGCCTGAGCGGCCGCCTGCTCCGAGTACGATTGAAAAGCCAATCGTCTCCGTGTTAGATTCGGAAGCGAACCGAAACCTGATGCTGATTGTAGACGCGCACATCCACCTTTTTTCGCCGGAGATTCAGGCCCATCGCGACCGCTACGCCGCGCATGACCCGTTCTTCGGTTATCTGTACAGCAGCCCCAAGGCGCGCATGGTGAGCGTGACCGAGCTGTTGGCCGATATGGACGCGGCAGGGGTTGACAAGGTCGTGGCCGTCGGCTGGCCGTGGCAGCGCGGTGACATCTGTCGGGAACAGAACGACTGGCTGATGGCGGTGACTCGCCGGCACACGGATCGGGTGATTGCCCTGGGCACGGTGCAACCCCTCGATGGTCCAGCCGCGGTGGCTGAGTTGCGCCGTTGCGTCGAGGGCGGCTTGGCGGGCGTGGGCGAGCTCAACGCTGACGGGCAGGGCTTCCGCCTCGACGATTCGGGCTTTTTGTCTGTGGCGCGCGCCGCCACCGACATGGGCGTGCCGATGCTGCTGCATACAAACGAGCCGGTGGGGCATGTTTACCCCGGCAAGGGGCAGCTCTCGCTGGCCGATGTGTACGCCTTCATCAAGGCTACGCCGGAGCTGCGCCTGGTGCTGGCGCACTGGGGCGGTGGGTTCCCGTTCTACGAGTTGATGCCCGAAGTGCGCGCGGCCGCTCGGAATGTCTTCTATGATTCGGCAGCATCCCCCTTACTCTACACGCCGGCGATCTTCCGAACGGTGATCGATCTGGTGGGCACTGACAAGGTGCTGTTCGGGAGCGACTACCCGCTGATTCTGTATCCGAAGCGCCAGAAGATGCCGTCGTTCAGCCCGCTGCTCGATGAAGCCAACAGCGGGGGGGTGCCGGCTGCGGCTTTGGCGGATGTGCTGGGGCGGAATGCCATGAGAGTGTACTCCACATCGTGAAACGATTCAGCCCGAGGCCAAGCGAAGCCGAGGCTGCGGTGGCGATCCTGCCGAAGAAAGGAGGGAGACGATCGGAAGGGGAACGTCACCGGCTATTCATCGTGGTTGATCATAAGCTGTGCTCCGGCCCTATGCCGGAGCACAAGATCAGTCTCTCACGCAAAGGAGAAGGCAAGCATGAACTCCCGAGTCGTATCCATCCTGGCCGTCGTCGTGTTGCTCGCTGGCTTCGTTCTGTCCGGCTGTGCAGCGCCAGCGCCGACATCCGCGCCTCAAGCGACCGCGCCGACCCAGGCGCCCGCCGCCGCGGCCACCAAGGCGCCCGAGCCGACGAAGGCGCAGGCAGCAGCGGCTACTAAAGCCCCTGAGCCGACCAAGGCCGCTGAACCGACCAAGGCCGCCGCGGCCGGGCCAACCGCCGCGCCGACTGCCGCACCCACGCTGCCACCGGTCGTGCCGGGCAAGAACGAGCTGGTCTACGGCCTGACGCTGGTGGTGTCGGGCATCGACCCGCACATCCATTCATCATCGGAGTTGGGCATCCCACTCAACAGCGTCTACGATACCCTCGTCTACCAGGGGCCGGACTACAAGTTCCTCCCCGGCCTGGCGGAATCCTGGACGATTTCTGACGACGCGAAGAGC
>JALOOE010000603.1 GCA_025454565.1 Anaerolineae bacterium | reverse complement strand
CTGGCTATCCTTGCGCCTCCGACCGACGATCAAGCGAACGCTGACCAGCATCGTCGGGCATGCCGTGGACGTCACTTTTGTCGTTCAGCCAATTCCGCTCGTCGATGCGCCCCAAGCGCCATCGGCGCCGCTGCTTGAGCTCGACCCACCCGTCGAGCGGGTTATCGCTGACAAGCCGGCCCATGAAGCTGCCGCTCTGAACCCCCGGCATACATTCGACAACTTCATCGTCGGTTCATCTAACCGCATGGCTCACGCCGTGGCGCTCTCGGTTTCCGAACAGCCGGGGCGCGCCTACAATCCGCTTTTTCTCTATGGCGGTGTCGGACTGGGCAAGACCCATCTATTGCAGGCTATCGGTCACGCCGCGCAACAGCGAGGCCAACGGGTGCTCTACGTCACGTCAGAGCTCTTCACGAACGAGCTCATCAGCGCCATCCGCACCCAATCCACCGACCAGTTTCGCGCCAAGTATCGAACCAGCGATGTGCTGTTGATTGACGACGTGCATTTCATCGCCGGCAAGGAGCAGACGCAGGAGGAGTTCTTCCACACCTTCAACGCGCTGCACACCGCCAACCGGCAGATTGTGCTCACCAGCGATCGGCCGCCGCAGGCGATTCCCCTGCTGGAAGAACGGTTGCGCTCGCGTTTCGCCTGGGGCATGATTGCGGATGTGCAGCCGCCCAACCTGGAGACGCGCATCGCCATCTTGCAGGCCAAGGCCGCATCGCTGGGACGTCATGTGCCGAATGATGTGCTCACCGCCATCGCCCAGCGCGCGCATCGGAACATCCGTGACCTGGAAGGGGCGCTGACCAATGTGCTGGCGCACGCTGAGGTGGCGACGCGGCCGCTGACGGCGGCGTTGGTCGAGGATGCCCTGGCCTATCTGACGCCGGCTCAAACCAAGTTGAGTCCCGAAGTCCTGCTGGATCTCGCTGCGCACTACTTCGGTGTCAGCGTCGCCGAACTCGTCGGTCGTTCTCGCACAGCCAAGATCGCCCTCCAGCGTCAAATCATCATGTACCTCATCCGAGAGGAAACGGGCGCGTCGCTGCCGCGCATCGGTGAACTGCTCGGCGGGCGCGATCACACCACCGTGATTCATGGCTGCGAGAGGATCGCTGCAGAGATCGGCAGCAATGCTGAGATCAGCCGGCAAGTGACCGAGCTACGCGCCCGACTCTATGAGCCCGTGCGTGTTCGGTAGGGCCATCGTTTGTGGAAGGGGCAATCCATCTCCGGGCCTAGAATCGATGCCCGGAGGTGGGTACGCGGGTTCGTTGGGGAATAACAATCGTCAATTAATTACTATTATCAATCGTCGAAAAGTGGATAACTCCCAGTGCCTCTGTGGACAAACATGGGCGTTTGTGGATAACCCCAAACCTTACGGTCTCAGATAGTCACCGGAAACGAGACGCCCCCTACAGTTAGTGGTGCCTGTGGCGTGATGCAGTAGGGGGCAATGTGGATAACACAAAATATACTATATGTTTTTTGTGGGGCAAAACTGACCGAGCCAAGCTCCCCATCGGCCCGCTGCCCCGTGCGTGGGTTTCTCCAACACGATCCTTCTGATTTGCTTTTCGGTTGGTTCCGGGTATAATTCGAGTTGTCAGACCTCTTACAACGGACTCCGCTCTAGGAACACAGTTGACTGTCACCACTCAGGTCCCGCTGCGAGCCGATCAGCGGCCGCTCTACGCACAAGCCAGCGAGGCACTCAAGCATCTCGTGCAGCGCGGCGGCTACGCGCCCGGGGATCGGTTGCCCTCAGAACACGAGCTTTCCGGCCAGCTTGGCATCTCAAGACCGACCCTGCGCGAGGCGTTGCGGCATCTGGAAGAGGAAGGTGCGATCGTGCGCCGGCACGGTGTGGGCACGTTTGTCGCCGTGCAGCCGCCGGTCATCGAAGGTGGGCTGGAGATCCTGGAGAGCATCGAGCGGATGGCCGAGCGCCGCGGGCTGAGCACGCGTATGAGCGAGGCGCGGGTCGAGCAGCGACCGGCGCATGCCCGTGAGCTGGACGGCCTGGGCGTCAGCGCGGCAACGCAGGTGACTGCGGTCACGCGTGTCATCATGGCGAATGGTGAGCGGGTGGCGCATTTGACCGATGTCGTGCCGGAGAGATTCCTCAGCCAGCCGGAGCTGGGGGAAGGCTTCCACGGCTCGGTGCTCGATCTGCTGCTGGCGCGCGGCTGGCCGGCCCTGGCGCATTCCCGCACCGAGCTCGCGGCCGAGGCCGCCGATGCCGACCTGGCGCGCGCGCTGCACATCCAACGCGCGGCGCCGCTGCTCAAACTTGAGGCCCGGTTGTATGCGCAGGATGGCCAAGTGGTCGACTATTCCACGAGTTACTTCGTGCCCGGTCATTTCCGGTTTCACGTCGTGAGGCGCATCGCGGGCGCCTGAGCTCGCATCGAGCGGCCTGGGGCGCGCCGGGTCTGAATCACATTGTGCGGAGGGTTCATGGACCATATCAGGCAAATCCAGCAACGTGTCAATCAACAACGAGAAGAGATCATCCAGTTCATGCGCGATATCTGCGCGATCCCGTCGATGAACTCGGCCGCATCGGCAACGGTCCAAAGGTGATCGTTTACGACTCGCACATCGATACGGTGGGCGTCGGTGATCCGGCCGAGTGGGAGTGGGATCCGTTCAAGGGCAAGGTGGAGAACGGCGTGCTCTATGCGCGCGGCGCCTGTGATGAGAAAGGCAGTACGCCAGGCATGGTGCACGGCCTGGCAATCGCTCGTGACTTGGGCTTGCTCGACGGCTACACCGTCTACTATTTCGGCAACATGGAAGAATGGTGCGACGGCATCGCGCCCAACGCCTTCGTGGAGACCGATCCCAAAGTGCGGCCCGACTTCGTAGTCATCGGCGAGCCGACGCGCATGCAGGTCTATCGCGGACACAAAGGCCGCATCGAGTTGCAGATCACAGCCTGCGGCAGATCGGCCCATGCGGCCTCGCATTATCTGGGCGACAACGCTGTGTACAAGATGATGGCGATCATCATGCAGATTCGCGAGCTGGATCGCCGGATGCGCTTCGGCATGGGCAGCCATCCGATTCTCGGCTACGCCTCGATTGCCGTGACCGATGTCTCAGCGCGCACGGCTTCGATCAACGCTGTGCCCGACATGTTTACGATCTACCTCGATCGACGCACCGTCGAG
>JALOOE010000041.1 GCA_025454565.1 Anaerolineae bacterium | reverse complement strand
GCGCGCGACGGCGAGGAGCTGATCGTGCTGGATCAGGAGACGGGCGGCCGCATCGGGCGCATCGACACCCACGGCGGCGGCGCGTTCGTGCCGGATCGGAAACCGGCGCCGGTCGAGTCGCTGGAGGAATACCGTGCCCGACTGGACTTGCTGCGCCGCGATTTCACCGATGAAAAGATGGCGCTGCTGCGGGATGCGCGGGCGCGTATCCCCGAGCTGTTCGTGGCCTCGGCGCCGGGCGGTATCACCATGAACACATACACCGCGCTGCGGGGGCGCGAACAGGCGATGGTGGACTTCTACGAGCGGCCGGACTTCGTGCATGCGGCCATGGACATGCAGGCCGACACGATGATCGCGCGGGCCGAGCGGCTGCTTAAGACCGGAATTGACTGCCTGTACATCGGCGACCCGGCGGCCAGCGCCAGCTTGATCAGCCCAAAGCACTTTGAGCGATTCTGCTTGCCCGGCTATCAGAAGTTCTGCCGGCATTTTCGAGACGACGACGTCTTGATCTACATTCATGTCTGCGGTAATTCCAAGCCGATTTTGGAGATGTTGGCCGATACGGGCGCAGACGTCGTCGAGCCGCTCGACCCGCTCGGTGGCGTCGATGTGGCGGATGCCAAGCGCCGCATCGGGCAGCGCGTGGCGCTCATGGGCGGGTTGAACACCCTCACACTCGCCAGCGGCACACCTGACGAGGTGCGCGCCGAAGCCAGCCGCAAGTGCCGCGAGGGCGGTCCGCTCGGCTACATCCTGGCTGCCGGCGATATGGTGCCGCCGAACACGCCTCTGGAGAATCTACAGGCCATGGTGGATGTGGCGACGAAGAGCCTGTGGCGCGATGCGCTTTCCCAAGCGGGAGAGGTGACCTGATGGCAATGACCATGCGAGAACGGATCCTGGCCGTCTATCGCGGCGAGACTCCCGATGTTGTGCCGTACATGCTTGACCTGTCGCACTGGTTCTACCACAAGAACCGCATCCCCTGGGATCTCAGCGTGGCCTATGATAAGCCGGAGTACGAGCTGATCGCGTATCACAAGCAGGCCGGCGCCGGCTTCTACATGCCCAATCTCGGCGCGGTCTACAGCGTAGCCTATGGCGATGATGTGCAGGCGGAAGTCACCAAAGTGTATCACGACGGCGTGCCGGAGATCATCTGGCGTTTGACGACCCCGTTGGGCAGCATCGAGCGGCGGCGCATGTGGGAGGAGTCCTCCTATTCGTGGGCGATCACGCGCTGGGGGGTGCAGACCGAGCAGGACTTACGGGTGCTGGGCTATGCACTGGGATCGCGCACCTATGCGCCGCGGTGGGATCGCTACCAGGCGTGGGTCGACGAGGTCGGCGATATGGGTGTTGTCTACCTATCGGCCGGCTACAGCGCGATGGGACACATCCTGAACTACTGGCTCGGCGTCTCGGGCACCGCGTACGCGGCCGCCGACTGGCCGATGACCCTGCGCGAGGTCGTCGATCAGATCAACGACAATACCCTGAAATTGATCGACCTGCACGCGTCTTCGCCCGCCGAGATCATCATCATGGGCGACAACTTCTCCAGTGACATCCAATCGCCGCGCTTTTTTGCGAAGTGGTCGCGAGCGTATTACGCCGAGGCGGTCCGCCGGCTGCATGCGGCGGGCAAATGTGTGGCTGTCCATATCGACGGTAAGCTGCATGGCGCGATCGCCATGATTCGCGATGCCGGCGCTGATTGCGGCGATGCGATCACCCCGGCGCCCATGGGCGACTTGAGTCCGCTCGGATGCCGCGAGGAAGGGGGACCCGATTTCATACTCTCCGGCGGCGTGCCGCCTACCCTGTGGCTGCCCGAAGTCCCGCGCGAGGCCTTCGAGAAGTCGGTGCTCGACTGGTTGGCGTTAAAACGCTATGGGCCTCGCCTCATCGCCAATGCTGGTGACCAGGTCCCGCCGCACGCGGCCGAAGATCGTATCGAGATCATGCGCGAGCTGGTAGAAAAACACGGGCGATATTAGTTGTCTGGAAGGAGTCGCTGGATGATCACCCCCACCGCCGGTTTCATCGTCTATGGCGTGCATAAGGATGGGCTGCAGGACCCGATGGGCGCACCGTTCATCGATGACGCGCTCGTTGCGCGGTCGAAGGACGCCCTGCGTCGCGCCGGGGTCCGCCTGGTGGCACACGATGTCGTGGTCGCCTCGAAGATGGAGGCGCGCGCGGCGCTCAAGCGCATGAAAGATGACGACACGGTCGACTGCGTCATCCTCTTTTCCGGGACATGGGTATGGGCCGCGCATATGATCGGCGCAATCCGCGACTTCGCCATGAGCGGAAAGGGCGTGCTGATCTGGACGCATCCCGGCTCGCAGGGCTGGCGGCCGGTGGGTGGGTTGGTGCTGCACGGCGGCCTCCTCGAGGTGGGTATCCCGCACAAGTTCGTCTACGGTGAGGCAGAGGATCCGACCGAGATCGCCAGGATCGCCAGCTTCTGCCGCGCCGCCCATATGAAGCAGTGGCTGAATCTGTCCACCATTGGCGCCTTCGGCGGCCGCGGCATGGGACAGACCTGCGGCGCCGCCGATCCGTCGCAGTGGCTGCGGACGTTCGGCGTGGACATCGATTCGCGCGACACCACCGAGCTGATCCGCACGGCACAGAACATCACGCCGGAGGAGTTGGAGGCGTTGGGGCCGCGCATCGCCCAGCTTTTCGGCGAGCTGCCGCCGGCGACGCTGGTCAACGAGCGTTCGATGCGCCTCTACCTGGCGATCAAGAAGCTCGTCCAGCGGGAGAAGTGGGACTTCTACACGATCCAGTCGTTCCCTGGCCTGGGCGACGACTACTCGGCGACCTGCTTCGCCCAGAGCATGATGCTGGAGGATGGCGTCGGCACGTCGACGCTCGGCGACTTCAACACCGCGTTGTCGGTGCTCCTGTTGACCAAGCTCAGCGCCGAGCCTGTCTACTACGGCGACCTGCAGCACATCGATAAGCGGACGCGCGAGATCAAGATCATCGGCGATGGCGCGTGCCCGCCATCGCTGGCGAGCACGCTGGGGCCCGCCGGATTCGCCGAGCACGGTATCCCGACGGAAGGGGAGGCGGGCGGGCTTTCGGTCAAGCTGCTCTGCAAGGTGGGCGAGGGGGTGCTGGCGCGGCTCGGACGTGTCAACGGGGCGTTCGAGATGGTGATCACGCGTTGCACCGTCTTCGAGCCGCCAGCCGACCAGCTCGAGCGGCGGAAGTTGGAGTGCGGCATCCCCTTCTGGCCGCACGGTTTCGTCACCGTGCACTGCGATGTGGACGCGCTGCTCCAGCATTGGAACAACGAGTACGCCTGCCTGGGCTACGGTGAGCATCTCTACGATGCGCTGGTGGACTTCTGCGAGATGACGGGAATCAAAGCGGTTTTGCCGTAGAGAAAGCCTGGGAGGCGGTAAAATGCGCATCGGCAACAGGGAGTTTTCCCGCGCGGAGGTCCTGCGCCGCGTCGGAAACGTGAACCAGGTCGCCAGTGCCCGGCACGTTGTCCTGGACGACGGCCGAGCCAAGGGTGTCGCCGCGATCGATTTCGACACCGGGGCGGGGTTCAGATTCACCGTCCTGCCCGATCGTGGCATGGATATTTCATCTGCAACCTACAAGGGCTGCAATCTGGTCTATCTGACCCCCAACGGCGAGGTCCATCCGGCCTACTACGAGCCGCAGGGCGCAGGCTGGCTGCACACCTTCTTCGGCGGCCTGCTCACCACGTGCGGTTTGACGACGATTGGCGCGCCTGGTCGAGATGGCGACGACGACCTGGGGCTGCACGGCCGCTATGCGGCGATCCCGGCGCGCCAGGTCTGTGATCGCTCCCGCTGGGACGGCGACGACTACCTTCTGGAAGCCTCAGGCGTGATGGAGGAGAGCCAGCTTTTCGGCGACAAGCTGCGGCTTACCCGCGCCATTGCGTCGCGCGCCGGCGCAAAGACACTGGTCATCCAGGACGTCGTCGAGAACTTCGGCTACCGGCCGGCGCCGTTCACGATCCTTTATCACATCAACTTCGGTTTTCCGCTGCTCGATGGCGCCAGCCGAGCGGTCATCAGCGCGGCCGAGAGCACGCCGTTCAACGAGCGTTCGGCGCGGGGCATGGCCGAGATGCTGGCGTTCTCCGATCCCGTGGCGGGCTGCGAGGAGCAAAACTTCCAACACCGGATGGCGGCGGACGCGGAAGGGTACGCGTATGCCGCCATGATCAACCCGGATCTGGACGGCGGGTTGGGAGTCTACATAAAGTTTGATCGAGGCGCGTTGCCCTATCTGAACGAGTGGAAGATGATGGGGGAAGGGGACTATGTGGCGGCTCTCGAGCCGTGCAACGCGCCTTGCGAAAATCGCGGCGCGCTGCGCCAGAAGGGTCTCTTGCCGTTTCTTGCACCGGGCGCGGTGCAGGAGATGCGTGTGGAGATCGGCGTACTGGAAGGCGCGGCCGAGATACAAAGCTTCGAGCGACGCGTTGCCAGCCAACGAGGCGAACTGGCAGAAAGCTGAGGGAGCCGTGATCGCAGAGAAACATCTGAGGCGCGAGGATCTCGTCGGGAAAGTCATCGACGTGCATTCCCACATCGGGATCGCGCTGCGCGAGGCCGCGCAGATCGATTTTCCTTACTGCTCCAGCGCCGAGGACCTGGCCTATCGGCATAAGGCGAATGGCGTGGACTTCGGCGTCGTGTTCCCGATCTCGCCGGCGTTATACTATGATCTGCCGACAATCATCGAGACGGGAGAACTGCGGCCCGCGGCACGGCCCATCTCACGCGTGCCCTACGAGCGTGAGAACCGGCTGCTGCTGACCGATGTCTATCGCTTCTGCCCCGAACACAGCCACCAATTTTTACCCTTCATCTCGGTGGACCCGGGGCGGCTGATCGAAGAACAGATCGCGAGCCTGCTGGAGCTCGAGCAGGAGTTCCCCATCTACGGCGTCAAGATCCACCCGTTGATGGCGCAATCGAAGGCGCGCGCCCTGCTCGACGTGGGCGCGCCGCTGCTGGCGTTCTGCGCAGCGCGCAACTGGCCGATCCTCTTCCATGCGACGACCGACCCAACCGATCCGTTCTCGCAGGCCGCCGACATCCTGCTGGTCGCCGAACGGCATCCCGAGCTGCGTTTCTGCCTCGCCCATTGCATCTGCTGTCACCAGGAGTCACTGGAGCAGGCCGCAGCGCTGCCCAACGCGTATGTTGACACCGCGGCCCTGAAGATCCAGGTCGAGCTCTTCTGCGCCGAGAAATCGCCCGACATGCTTGATCTCGACTACCTTGACCATACGCGCGTCTTTCAGGAGTTGGTCGAGCGTTACCCGACGACCATGTTGTGGGCCAGCGACGCGCCTTTTCACAGCTACATCACCCGGCGATTGCAGGGCGAAGGCGTATACCGCGAGTTCCGGCTGAAGGGCACGTATGAGGAGGAGAAGGCCGCGCTGGATGCACTATCGCCTGCCCAACGCGCGCAGGTCAACGCCAACACCGTGCGCTTTCTATTCGGGTAGATCAGAGGACAGTCTCAAATGAACCTACGAATCCTGCCTGTAGACACGGCCTTCTACGCTGAGAAGCTGGATTACCTGCCGGCGAGGATGCTGGATATCCACACCCACGTGTGGCTACGTGCTCACCGCCAACCCGCCGCGGTCGCAAGGCGCGGCCCCACGTGGCCGGGTCGGGTGGCAGACCAGAACCCGATTGGCGACCTGCTCCAAACCTACCGGCTGATGTTGCCCAAGCAATCGGTCACACCGGTGATCTTCGGCCCGGCCACACAGGAATACGACCTGGACGCCAGTAATCACTACATCAGCGAGGTGGCGGTACAGCATCAGTTGCCGAGCTTCCTGGTCACGCGGCCGGAGTGGAGCGGCCAGGAACTCGAGCAGCGGGTGGTCGGCGGCGGCTTCCTGGGCCTGAAACCGTATCTTGAATGGGCGCCGCCGCACATCGCATCGGACGACATCACGATCTTCGATTTTCTGCCATACCACCACCTGCAGGTGGCGAACGAACACGGCTGGATCGTGATGCTGCACATCCCGCGCCGCGGCCGGCTGCGCGACCCGCTTAACCTGGAGATGCTGCTTGAGATCGAGCAGCGTTATCCTGGCGTGCGACTGGTGATCGCGCACATCGGCCGGGCCTACTGCCCCGAGGATGTGGGGGACGCGTTCGAGGTCCTCCGGGATGCCCGGCGCATGCACTTCGACTTCTGCGCCAACACCAGCGCCTACGCGATGGAGCATCTGCTGCGAGCGGTCGGCCCCCAGCGGGTGGTCTTCGGCAGCGACATGCCGGTGGTGCGTATGCGGATGCGCCGCATCTGCGAACAGGGCTTCTATGTCAATCTGGTACCCCGCGGTCTCTACGGCGACATCAGCGATGACCCGCATATGCGCGAAGTTGATGGCGAAGAAGGGGCGCAACTCTCGTTCTTTTTGTACGAGGAGTTGCTGGCCTTCCGTCAGGCAGCCGAGGCGGTTGGGTTGAGCGCCGATGATGTGGCCGACGTCATGTACAACAACGCAGCGCGGCTGATCGCCGCCGCAGGCGGCAGGATCATATAGGGGTGTGCGGAGCACGGGCGCCTGCTCAGAGAGGGTTGAAGGGGTTCATGGAGTATCGCACACTAGGACGTTCAGCGCTACAGGTCAGCAGAATCGGGCTTGGGGGCGTCACCTTCGGCCGCGAGACCGACGCGGAGACCTCGTTTGCGATCATGGATCGCGCGCTCGCCTGCGGCATCACGCTGCTCGACACCGCCGAAGCCTACGCGGCGGGCCGCTCCGAAGAGGTGGTGGGCCAATGGATGGCGGATCGCCGCGCTCGACAGCAGATCGTGCTGGCGACCAAAGTGACGCCGCCACTGCGTCGTGACCGCATCCTCAGCTCGGCTGAGGCCAGCCTGCGCCGGCTGCGCACCGACTACGTTGACTTGTTCCAACTCCACGCCTGGGACAATGCCGCGCCGCTGGACGAGACGCTGGAGGCGTTGGATGCATTGGTGCAGGCCGGAAAAGTGCGTGTCGTCGGCTGCTCCAATCTCGCGGCATGGCAGCTCTGCAAGGCGCTGTGGCGGCAAGATGTGCATGGCTGGGCACGCATGGAAGCGGTTCAGCCGAACTATAACCTGTTGGTTCGCGATATCGAACGGGAGATGCTCCCGCTTTGCGCAGACCAAGAGATCGGCGTGCTGTCGTACAGCCCGCTTGGCGGCGGCTTTTTCACGGGCAAGTACGTGCAGGGGGAGCCGGCGCCCAAGGGCTCCCGCCTGGACATCGTACCCGGCATGCAGCCGATCTACCTGCACGACTCCGGCTATCGGGTGTTGGCGGGGTTGCAGGCCCAGGCTGAGGCATTGGGCACTTCGACGACCCTCTTGGCGCTCGCCTGGGCGATGAGTCATCCGGGTATCGCTTCGACCCTGATCGGCGCGCGCTCGGTCGAGCATGTGGATCAGGCTATCGCCGCGCAGGCGATGGGCATGTCGCCGGAGTTGCGGGCAAACCTGGGCGCGCCGTAGGGGCCAGGGTTCTTAAGGTAATTTCGGATTCGCAAATCTTGGTCACTGTGAGGCGGTATGGAAGGTCCTGAGTGAACATGTGAACACCATCCTGTCTCACCATGTTGACGGAGTGCTTGCGGCGTGCTAAGATAGTCCCATCTCAGTGAAACATCGGCTGTATGTAATCGAAACAGCGTATTCGGTCGAACTTGTTGGGAACAACCGGAGCTGAAGACCTATGGACACTCAGGCGGACATACGGCGGCACGCGATTCTCGATGAGTTGGCGCAACGCCAGGCTGTTCGAGTCAGCGAACTCAGTCAGGCATTTGGCGTGTCGGAGGTATCGGTGCGGCGCGACCTGTCGTACCTGGAGCGCCAGGGCCTTCTGCGTCGAATTCATGGGGGCGCGGTGCCTGTACCTCACGTCCAGGCGCCGTCAGTGCAAGCTGTCGCAGGCACAGGCGCGCATGCTGCGGAGAAGGCCAACATCGGCCGCGCTGCGGCTGAGTTGGTGCGCCCCGGCGATCGCTTATTGTTCGACTCCGGTACCACCGTCCTGGAGGTAGCTCGCCATCTCCCGCCCGATCTGCGCGAGTCAGGCAATTTGACGGTGATCACGAGCTCGCTGCCGATCGTGCGCGAGTTGGGGCCATGCAAGGGCATCCATCTGATCCTCCTGGGTGGTGTGTTTCTGCCCCAGTACGAGGTGGTCGTTGGGCCACCAACGATTGCGCAACTCAGTGAGTTGCATGCGGATAAGCTCTTCCTCGGCGCCGATGGCCTGACTTTCGCCAGAGGGGTCACCACCGCAAATATGCTCGAGGCGGAGGTCGATCGTGCGGCAATCGCGGCCGCCTCGCAGGTGATCCTCGTCGCCGATTCGAGCAAGATCGGGCTCATCGGCCTGACAACGATCATGCCCCTGGCTGATGTCGAGAAGCTCATCACCGATGGTGGCGCGCCTCCCGATTTTGTTGGTGAACTCCGCAGACAAGGCGTCGAGGTCATTCTGGTCTGATGACTGATAGCTTAGCTTGCCAAAGAAGTGATAGTTGGATCTGAAACGTGAGACGTGATGCGTGAAATCCCCCGGCGCTATCTCACGTTTCACGATCGACATAAGGGTCTGTCTGTGCTCTTAGGTCTTGACGTCGGCACAACCGCGACGAAGGCATTGCTTTTCGACCTGGAAGGCAACGTGCGCGCTTCGGCGAGCGCGTCCTATGGCCTGATTTCGCCCCAGGCCGGGTGGGTTGAGCAGGATCCCGAGGCGCTGTGGCGTGCCGTCGTGACCGTCCTGCGCGCGATCGCCGGTCAGCTTCAGCCCGGTCAGCAGGTGTGGGCCTTGGCGCAATCGTCGCAGGGGGGCACGACGGTGCCTGTGGATGCGGCCGGGCAGCCGACCTACAACGCGATCAGTTGGATGGATGGTCGGGCGCAGGCTGAACATGCGGAATTGCGCGGGCAGCACGGCGACAGGGCTATCTCCCACAAAACCGGTTGGCCGCTGCTGGCCGGGCTGCCGTTGCAGCATATCCGTTGGCTCCGAGCTAAGGAGCCGGACACCTTCGCGCGCTCACGGTATTTCCTGTTTGTCAACGACTTCATCGGCCACCGGTTGACGGGGGAGCTTTGCATGAATCCCGCCGATGCGAGCATCACCCAACTGCTCGACATCGAGACGGGCGATTGGGATGAGTGGCTGCTGATGCTGGCCGGCATCCGGCGCGAGCAGCTTTCGCCTTTGCAGCCATCCGGGGGCGCCTTCGGCAAGCTGACGGCCGAGGCCAGCGCGGCGACCGGGCTGCCGGCGGGGCTGCCGGTGATCAACGGCGCGCATGACCAATACTGCGCGGCCGTACGGCGTGGGTGCTGCTGGCAGTCCCCGAAGACCTGGAGGTCGGCAGGCGCAGCGGCATGGCGCTGAGTTGCCATGCTGTCCCTGGGCGTTGGGGCGCGATTCGCAGCTTGGGCGCCGTGGGCACTTCGCTCGATTGGCTGATAGACAACGTCTGGGCCGATCACGCGGCCGCTACCTCTGAGCCGCGCTCAGGGTTCTACCAGGCGGTCAATGCCGCAGCCGCGCGTTCCGGGCCGGGCGCGCACGGCCTGATCTTCCGCCCGTTGGCTGGGGGCCATGCCGGGTCATTCGGCGTGGCGCAGGGCGGCTTCCTCGGGTTGATGCTGACGCATGGCCGCGGCGACCTGAGCCGCGCTGTGATGGAAGGGGTGGCCTGCGAGTTGCGCTGGGCCCTGGACGAAATCCGGGCTGCCGGCATGCTGGTCGACGCGCTCACCATGGTCGGGGGCGCGGCGCGGAGCCCGATTTGGCCGCAGATCGTCGCCGATGTGACCGGGGTAAGCGTGGCCGTGCCGGCGATCACCGAGGCCGCCAGTTGGGGCGCAGCCGTGCTGGCTGGGATCGGCGTGGGTGTGTTTGAAGGGGTGGAGTCGGCCGGCAGCGCGGTTGCCGCAAGATCACAACGTCTGGAGCCGGGAAACCAAGCAGTGTGCGGACCGCTCTTCGAGCGCTATCGGCTGCTGTGGCCGTCTATGTCCGGACAAGTCGAGAAGGCCGCATATTAGCCAGGTCGGGCGAGAAGGCCGCCTACGGTTTCAACCTTAGGCTGGCACGGCTCAAACCCGTTGAAACGGGTCGATGCCGCAGATGCCGCAGGTAAAGTGCGTTTCAACGCACTTGTCGTGGCAGACGGTGATTTCAATCACTGATTTTTGGCCTGCCGCAGAGGTTGTCCAAAGCGTTTTCACAAGGAGCAAGCGATGTTCAAGGGTCTCGACTTCAAGATGGCTTCGTGGCTGCCATTTCAGGATCAGGCAGCGTGCGAGCGGGCGCGTGCATTCACGCGCACCGACTTCGCAACCTACCAGCACCCCAATCTGAAGGTGACGGTCCTGAAGGACGAGGAGTTCGCGTTTCACCTGGTGATGACGATGTTCGGCCGCATCAAGCAGGCGGCCGATGAGGGGCGACGACACGTCATCATCCTGCCGAACCCCGAGCCGCTCTATGCAGCGGTCGCCTTCTTGTGCAACAAGTTCCGTGTGGATTGCCGCAACCTGTACACCTTCAATATGGACGAATGTGCGGATCAAGATGGCAATATCGCGCCCGAAACGTGGGAGAACTCCTTCCTCTTCAATATCAAAAAGAACTTCTATGCCAAGTTGGATCCCGCGCTGCGCCCGCCTGAGAGCCAGATCCAGGGGCCGACGAATGCGAATTTCGCCAGCTACGGCAGGATGATCGAGGACCTCGGCGGGGCCGATGTCTGTTACGGCGGCATCGGTTGGTCGGGACATGTGGCCTACATCGAGCCGGGTTCCGATGCCTTCCCGCCGCTGCCGCTGGATGAATGGATCAAGATTGGGCCGCGCGTAGTCACACTCACCCCATTCACCATCCTCCAGAACTGCCTGCTGGACGACACCGGGATCAGCGGTGATTGGTCATGTATGCCCCCGAAGGGCGCCACGATCGGCCCCAAGGAGTATTTGGGCGCGCGCCTGCGCAGTTCATGGAACGGTTTCATGTGCGGCAACTCGCAGGTGTCCTGGCAGCGCTTCACGGTACGTCTCGCCGTCACCGCCCAACCCACGCCACTGGTGCCGTCGACGATGCTGCAGATGGCCCCCAGCGAATTGTTCCTGACGGAAAGCCTCGCCGCCGACATTCGGCCCACCACGGTCACCGATCTCGCGTATCACACGAACATCGGGCTGTTGGCATAGAACTCTCTGATGAATGGTGGAGGAAGCAGATGACTCTGACGCGCAAAGATCGGTTAGTGGGCATTGTGGTATCGCTCCCGACATTCACCGCTGCCGACCATACGGTGCTCCTTGAGCCACTGCGCAAACACGTCCGGTGGCTGGTCAGCAAGGGTTTGGTGACCGGGTCAGCCGTGCTGATGGGTTCGGCCGGCCTCGGGGAGGGCTATTTCCTGACAGACGCCGAATTCTGTGCCATCACCGATACGCTGGCCGAAGCTGCGAACGGCGAAGTGCCCACCATGGTAGGCATCTTCGATCTCAGCGCGCGGGCCGCGGCCGAAAAGGCGCGGTATGCAGCACGGGCCGGCATCGACTTCGTGCAACTCGCATTGCCGCACTACATGGCGCCGAGCGAGCGCGATGTGCTGAACCACTTCCGCTATGTCCATGACGCGGCGGATATCGGCATCATGGCGTATAACATCCCCTGGGCCATGCCGGCGCCTGGCTTCGATCTGACGCGCGGCCTCTTCGAGGAGTTCACGCGCATGCCCCATGTCGTGGGCGTGAAGTGGGCTTGTCATAATATGCAGCACTATCTCCGCATGCTCCGCATCTACGGTGATCGTCTCAACTTCATCGATAACTTGATCATCTTCTCGCTGGGCATACGCTTGGGGGCACGAGGGTATATTGACTGGCACGCCAACGCGGCGCCACGCCTGTCCCTGAAGTTCTGGGAGTTGTTGCAGACGGGGAAGTACGATGAGTTTGACGCCCTCTGGGCCAAGCTGCGTTTCGATCCGTCGCTCAACGTTGTAGCTCCTGAGCAGCAAAGCTGGGTGGGCGTGGGTGAGGGACCCACGGCGCGCCTCACGCTGAAGCTCCTGGGCGTTGACTCCGGGCCGTTCTTCCCGGCGCAAGCTGCGATGCCGCCCAGCTATGAGGCTGCGGTGCGTGCAGCTTTCGACGGCAGCGGCATCCGCGAGTGGGTGGATTGGAAGCCGAGCATCATCGAGTGATAGGGCTCGCGAACTCCAGCAAGCCTGGGTGGGCGAGCTATTCGGTCGGACAAGGAGTTTTTCATGAGGAAAAGCAAGGTTCTTGCGAAGTTACGCAGCGGAGAGTTCGCGCGCGTCTGCTCGACGGGGCACTTTCTGCCGTTCTACATCCGTTACGCAGCTCATTACAGCTACGACGGGATCTGGCTCGATCTGGAACACCGAACGATGGACGAGCGGGAGGCGCAGACCATTATTGCCGCCTGTCGCTACAACGACATCGACTGCATGGTGCGTCCCAAGACCATGCAGCGGTCGGAGTTGTACCACTATCTTGAGGATGGTGCGACGGGCTTCATGATACCCTTCGTCTCCACCGCCGAGATTGCGCGCTTTGTCGTCAGCGCGACGAAATTCCCGCCGATGGGCGACCGCGGTGTGGATGGCGCCGGGCTCGACGGTGACTATGGAATCGACGTGTGGAGGCCCGACGCGACCTACTTCGAGGACGCGAACCGGGAGACCTTCATCGTTGCGCAGATCGAGACGCCGGAGGCCGTTCGCAACATCGACGAGATTGCGGCTGTGCCTGGCATCGACCTCCTGTTCGTGGGCCCGGCCGATCTCGGTCGTCGCCTGGCTGTGGCTGAGGGGGCTGAACGCATGACGTTGGCGGAGTGCGTGGAACGCGTTGCGGACGCCGCAAAACGTCACGGCAAGGCGTGGGGCAAGACCGCCGGCTCGGTGCAGGAGATCGAGGCCGCACGTCGCATGGGCGCTCAGATGGTGCCGTGGGGCGGCGACTTTGCGCTGCGCAACGCGCTGCGGCAATGCAGCGAGGAACTGGACGACGTTCTTCGTCAGTCTGCGTGAGATAAAGGAGAGGGACACTCGAAGTCGCTGCGACTCGGATGTCCCTCTCATCTGCACCAGCCGAAGTTGCTCAATCCGCCCTCGCTTCTGAGGTGGGGCGATCTACAGTCTACGTCAGGTTGAGCCTCAGCATTTCCTCGCCGCATCCGATGTCCATGCTCTCGGCGGGGAACTCGGCCAGGGCGTAGGGGTTCTCGACGTGTTTGAAGCCGGAGATCGGCTCTTCGACCCCATTGACATACAGCGAACCGCTCCAAGCGAAGGCCAGGTGTTCATTGCGGATCGTGCGCCACTCGACCTGCAAGCCGTTGACGATAACGCTTCCGGCCAGAATGGCCCTCCGGAACTCCTCGAAGCTGCCATCGAGATCGGCGCGACCCATCTGGCACAGCCATGCGTTGCAGCGGCCCACAGAACGCAGCTCGCGCCGCGCATCATTCCCGGTCGTTACCAACGTCATACCCTGCGCCGCGTGCAGTGCCAGATAGCCGTCGCCCTGGCGTGCAAAAGCCCAACCCCGCTCGATCATATGCTCATCGAAGGCATAGGCGGGGAAAAACGCATGGGTGAAACCCAGCAGGTCATCTCCGGGCAGGTTGTAGATGGCGATCAGGGCATCCTTCCACTGGGCGACGCGTGGCAGGCTGCCGTTACCACACCACCAGCCCGCCTGGCGGGCATCCGTGTCGCTGAAGCTCGTCGGGTGGTTCGTGAAGACGATGGCGTCGCAGCCCAACGTCGCCTGCCAGATGTGCTCGTGCCGGCCGCGCTGCCCGGCGCGATAATCCTGCGCCGAGGCGAGCAGGTAGTCTGGGGTCTTGAACGTCACGGTGTTAACGGTTTCATCATCGGCAACCCGTTGGCGCTCGCGCGAGAGCATATCGGGCCAGCGGTCGAGGGCAATCGTGCGGAGCAGCTCTGGCAGATGGTAGCGCGCGCCTGCCAGCCCCAGGCCTACAGCGCCCTTGACGTGCGCATTGAAGCCGCCCATGCCCCATAGCAGATAGTTGAGCGGCGCTTCAAGCGCCAGCGCGCCGCTGCGCAGCCAGGAGGCACGCGTCTCAGCACGAGGCGCCGCGTACGTGCCCCGAAATGAGTTGACGGCCAGACCGAAGAGTATTTTGTCGAGCAAGACAGCGGCCAGGGCACAGAGATCCTCATTCTTGGCTGCGTCGGCCAGGAGCGCCAGCGCGGCGACCGTACGTTCGATGTGCGAGTTCCACAGGGCGAAGCCGGTCTGAGCATGGCGGCGCAGCCACACTTCGGCCAACTTCTCGCCGCGATGCCGCTCCTGACGGCCCGTCACGCTGGAGGCGGCCATCCGTTTCTTGTCATACACTTGCCCCGCCACGATCTGCGCCGCGTAGAGGGTGATCTGGTTGCTTTCGACGGACAGATCAACGGCCGCGGTCAGCGCCGGCGCGTAGTTGAAAGAGAGCAGGCATTCGTCAATATCGGCCAGGATGTCGGCGGGGAATTGCGGATAATGCCCCATGCGCAGGCGCATCACCACCAGGCCCAGCAGGTCGTCCAGGCAGTCCAGCTCGCTCCGTTTGACGCGCGCAATCGCCGCGCGGATGCCGCGTGGATCAACGACGGCCCACCAACCGAGGGCCATCTTGGCGATCTCGGCATAGAGGAGATCGCTGCTGCGTGCTGCTTCTCTGATGACGGCTACCAGCCGGTCGTCGTATTCTCCGACCGGTTCGCTGGTGTAGAGACCCGCGTTGACGATGAACGGCAGCACCCGCCGCGCCCGAAAGCCCGCGGTGTAGTAGTCTTCGAGGGGCGGTGTGAGCACTGCCTGCATCTGGCCGGCCGCCAACTGCGCGCCCAGCAGCCCTTCAAGTTGTGTTTCGGCCTTGAAGATGACGTCCATCCGGCCGTACGTGATGCCCTCTGGCTGCTGCAGACGGACGGAACCGACGTGCTCCCCCGACATCTCAGCGTCGCAGTGGATTGTGACCATCTGATCGCGCTGATAGATCGCCCGATCGACGTAGGCGTGCGCCAACACCCGCTCCCACGCTTGTCGTTGCTCTGGCTCCGTCGTGATGGTGGGTACGTTGATCTTTACCTCCCGCTCAGGCGGACCCTCGACGCGCATGGCCATCGCCAGCACCATATTGCCCGCCGCAACCTGCTCCATGCGCACCAGCAAGTCATTGCGGCCCGGCTTCAGATCAGCAGTGAAGGTAAATGTCTGCGCGGCCTGATCGTCCGGCGCGGCCACGTGCTCGCAGTAGATGGTATGCTGCCCGTTCAGCCAAACACTCGCCGGGCAGCAAAGCGTCAGATTCAGCGTCACGGACTTGGCGCCGCCACAGGTGAAACGAGTGAACGCCCACGCCCGTGCATAGCTGCAGACGGCCGCGGCGACATCCTTCTCAACGAGGTGATCATCCTGGCAGTGCGCAACTTCCCAGTAGAGGGGCTCGTCGAAGCGTTCGATCTTATCGAGTTCCTGCGGTGGTCGGGGGAAATCGCACGTGACATGATCCGTGGCCCCCAACAGACGTGCGGAATATGTGCGGGCGTTCTCGCTCGCCTCAGGGGGTGAAGTGACCGGCGTGACCGCCGGCCCCAATATCAGCCAGTCGTGGATGTAGCCGTTCTGAAGGTCGTAGAGCAAATGGCGTCGCTTCATGCGTCTCCTGCTGTGTCTCGTGAGTTGATAGGCAGTCTAGCACAACCCCGCTCGAGCGACAACTGTTTCCGTCCCCGTGAATCTCCAGTGCCACGATGGACGGAAGCCGCCTTGATCGGGTATGATAGGGCCATACATTGTCCTATGCAGAGTCTCGCACTCGACCGGGCAAATCCGGCGCCGGCTGTGCAGTTCAACCCGCAGGCTGACCACAGATCACAACTACCTTGATGGAGGCAATCATATGTACGACAGGAACTGGGCCAAGATGGACATCAACGCGGTGCCACACATGGTGACCACGTCACCGGGCCCGAAGTCGCAGGAGATGCACGCGCGCGCGGCGAAGTATATGAAGGGGCTGTCGTCACAGGTGCAGTTGTTCCCGGTGGCGTTCGCGTCCGGCAAGGGGTGCACGCTCACCGATGTCGACGGCAACGTGTATATCGACTTTTCTTCCGGCATCTACGTCACCGGGCTGGGCCATTGCCATCCCAAAGTCACTGAAGCGGTGCAGCGAGCGGCCGGCGAACTGATGAACGCCCACGATTTCACCACGCCGATCAAGATGCGTCTGTTGGAGAAGCTGGCTGAGATCACGCCCGGCGAAGGCGCCAGGAAACTGGCCGGCATGCAGCTTTATGATTCGGGCACGACGGCGGTGGAGGCTGGCCTGCGCCTGATGCGTGCGGCGACTGGCAAGTTCGAGTTCATCTCATTCCACCGCGATTTTCACGGCAAGACGATGGGCGCCGTCGGCCTGGCGCGCATGGATGTGAGCCAGGGGCTGCGCGCGCCGGGCTTCTTCTTGGTCCCGCGCGGCTATTGCTATCGCTGCGAGTTCCGGCAGAAGTACCCGGAGTGTGGCCTGCTGTGCGTAGATTACATCCGCACGGTCCTGAAGGAAGAGACTTCGGGCCGCGTGGCCGGCATCGTTTTCGAGCCGATCCAGGGCTGGGCGGGCAGCGTGGTCCCGCCGGACGGCTGGATTCAGAAGATCCGTGCGTTGTGCGACGAATATGGCATCCTGATGATGGCAGACGAGGTACTGACGTGCATGGGCCGCACCGGCAAGATGTTCGCAATGGAGAACTGGGCCACTGTGCCGGATGTGATGACGCTGGGCAAGGGGTTCGGCAACGGCTTCCCCGTCACCGCAATGCTGGTCGCCGAGAAGTACAAGGATGTAATCGAGAAGATCAGCGCCAGCACCTCCTACGGCGGCAACCCGATGGCGTGCGCGGCCGCGCTGGCCAGCATCGAGGTGATCCAGGAAGAGGATCTCTGCGAACGCTCATCCCATCTCGGTGAAATCCTGCTGGCGCGTATGAAGCAGATCGAGGCGAACTCGCCCATTGTTGGCGAGGCGCGCGGGATGGGATGTCTGCTGGGTCTCGAACTGGTCAAGGATAAGGCGACGCGTGAGCCGTTTGATCAGGCGGGCAAGCTGGTCTACCAAAAAGCGTTCCGCAAGGGGCTGGCCTGGATCCCGGCCGGCCACATTCTGCGCATGTCGCCGCCATTGATCATGGAAGACGAGATGGCGATGAAGGCGATGGACATCATCGAGGAAAGTATTCACGAGACGGCCAGGGAACTGGGGTACGAGGCGTGAAACGTGATGCGTGAAGCTGAATCTCTATCAAATACGTGCTGACGAATCATACATCAGGCATCACGGAGCTACGATGTTGGCAGGCACTTGCTGAGGTGGGGCATGGATGCCGGAACGGATTTTCCCTTCCAGGTAGTCGGTGAGGCGCGGGCAGAGGCACTGGCCGCCTGTCGGGCTATGCTCCGCGGTTGGGGGCTGACGATGCCGGCCGGCGAGCCGCTGGTGCTGGATTTTGGCCTGGGCCGCTTTGACGAGATCGGCGAGATCGAGTTCTGGGTGGCGAACGAGGAGGCGCACGGCTACTGCGGCAAGTTCCTGTTTGTGGCCGATGGGCAGACGTGTCCCTCTCACCACCACAGCCAGAAGCATGAAACCTTTTTCGTGATGAAGGGAGCCGTGCGCATGGCGGTGGACGGTGCGGAGCAGATCCTGGGCGAAGGAGACATCCTGGTGATGCCACCCGGTCAGAGCCATGCGTTCACCGGGATCGGCTCGGCTCTGCTGCTCGAAGTCTCGATGCCCAGCTTCGCCAGCGCCGCCGTTGTTTTTGCGCGCTTCTCGGCCGGGGACAAATCGGTTCGACGCAACGCTAGATGCACCTCGTGCTCGAAAGCGCGCATCTGAATCGCCTTCGACGGCAACAGCTCCAGGCAAGAGGGCGGGATCTTGATGACGCCTTCGGCGTTGGCGTGGATGACATCACCCGTGCGCACCACGATCCCACCGATTTCGATCGGCTCATTCATCCGACGGAAGCGCAGCGCAGTGTGGTGGATGGTCACGCCCCGGCTGTAGACAGCAAAGGGGACCGTCAGCAGGCCGGCGATGTCTCGCACGCCGCCATCAGTCACCGCGCCGATGCAGCCTACCGAATAGAGCGATTTCGCCATACCGTCTCCAAGCACGCACTCGTGGTCGGGCCGTGAGCCGACCGTCTTGACCACCCACACGACGGGCACATCCATCCGGCTTATCTGTTCGAGTTGCTGCAGGTAGCCTTCCGTGTCGGCGCGGCCACCGGGTGAACTGCTGTCCAGCTCGCAGGTCACGGCGACGCCTGCGGTTGGGCCGAGGGTCGGCGTCATCGAGCGGATAGAACCGCCCATGTAGTATTCGTGCGCCGGAGTCGAGTCGATGTAGCCGATGGTGTTGGCGAGCAGCGCGGTGTCAAAGTCACGCAGTTCTTCGATCAGGGAACGGGAAATCGGCATGTTGTCTCCATTGGACGTAGGTGCGTGTGTACGAGCGATCACTATCGGGCGACCAAGCGCAGGGTCGCCTCGACCAGAGTCTGCCCGGCAGCCGGCGCGAAAATTGCGTTGGAGGCTTCGTAGCCGCCTTCGGCCGCGGCCGCCTCCGTGGTGATGTAGCCCTGGAGCTCGCCGTTCGCCAGCGAGATAACGTAGGTATCGCGCGCGGCCGCCTTCACGGCCAGTGCATACTCGACAAAGACCTCGCCCGGCCAGCCGACAAATGTCCACGGGCCGAGCCTGAAAGCCTGAACTTCGGCGGGCAGGCAGGATCGGTGCGCATCCACCAGTTTCCCCGCAGCCGCCAACCTGGCCAGCCGCACGGTCTCCTCGGCGCCGAACCAGTCCACCTCGGCGCCGCGCACCTCCTGGGGAGGCGCGCCCATCTGCCGCAGATGCGCCAGCTTCTTGGCCGCGTGCTGGAGCCTGCGTTCGGCATCTGCCACGGGCGGGAATGCCCGCCGGGGGAGCTCAACCAGCGCCCGCTGCGCGTCCAGATCGAGCGCTGAAATGAAGGCGATCTTGTCGATCGCATCGGCGACTGAATGGCCGAGCGTGTCGCCCAGCCGTTGCGCTTCCGCCACCGTGTTCCCGCGCAGCACGTGGCGCGGGCTCTGGTTGCCCGCGGGGCCGGTGTGGTGCAACACTGCGCAATCCGGTCCCAGCAGATGCTCCTGCAGGTAGCGCCGGGCCATGCCCGGAAAGTCGCCGGTCACCACCGTGGATCCCTCGCGCAACACGGTCGGGTGCATCGAGCAGACGAGCATGCAGGCGATGGGCGCGCCGTTCGCCGTCGATCTGGCCAGAAAGACTGGGACCCGGGGATCGGCGGGCCCGGCGGGGTCGCGGCGGTTGGTGCCGACACCGGCGCCAGCGGCGATAGCCAGGCCGGCCTCGGCAGGTTGAGCACGCTGCACAGCGTCGACGGCGGCCGCCACAATGCCGTCTTCGAAAAGTTGCAGGTAACGAGCGTCAACCTTTGGGACGAACGGATCGTCCGCCAGGCTGATATAGTCCACGGTGGAGGGGCCGGAGTGGGTATGCGTGGCCGAAACGAGGATGTTGGCCGCAGGGACACCGGTCGCCGTCTCGATGCGTTGGCGCACGCGCCCCGCGGTGGCCTTGCCTATGAAAATGATGTCATTGGCGATGAAGAGCAGCGGCGTGCGACCATCGAACAGGTAGAGCGCCGAGCTCAACAACGGGTCATGGACGCCGGTGCTGATGCGCGCCACATGGGGATAGCCGAACAGGTATTGCGGGTCGACAGGCGTGACATCGGCCACGCCTGTCCCGGCAAGAAGATATTTCACGTGAGCCCCATTCTACCCAGTCACCAACGCTAATAGCCCTTGTTCCAGTCGACTTCGATGTTGCGCGCGGCCGACTCTGAGATGTAGCAATCGGTCTTGAGCATCTGGTGGACGGAGGTGGGTAGCAGCGGCGTGACCGGCCCGTGAGTCACCAGACGGGTCATCAACCGCTGCCAGCTCGTCTGCGTGCCGTGTACGGTGATGCTGTGGATGTCCATGCGATTTTTCGCGCCGATCACCTCGGCCGGGCCGATGGTGAACGCCTTCGGCGGCACCAACGCGATGTCGCCGCTCATGCCGAAGCTGCCGTGGAGCGAGTTCTGGGCCAGGGTGAAGGGGCTAAGCGTAACGATGCGCGGCCCCATCTTCATCCAGTCTTGAAGGCTGGCAGCCGCAAACTCCGGCGCGTCCGGCTCGATGAACGCCAGGTGCCCGGTCCAGCCGGGACCGGTATAACACGCGTCCGCGCCGCCCATGTCCGCGATCATCTTGCCGTAGTGTGGCAGGTTGTGGTTGGTCGGCCCGATGAACTGCGCTTCGGGCGGCCGCAGGTCTGGGTCGATCTGGCTGTAGAAATAGTGTTTCATCGCATGGACAAACCCCTGCGGCCACGTCTCGGGCGCGATCACGCCATCCTCGTTGGCATACTCGTCCATGGCGAACGCGTAAAGATGATGGCAGTCAATCCTCAGCTTGTTGATCAGCCGCGCCACATGGCGATAGACCGGGCACGGGTTGGGCAGCACCAGGACTACCCGCCGGCCCGCGTCGGCCGCAGTTCTGATCCGGTAGAGCATGTCTGTGACCCAGATGAAATCCACGTCGTCGTCCTTGACGACCCGGATCTTGAAATCCGGGTTGGGGTGCTTCTCGATCTCCTCTCGCTTGATCTTCCGGCAGCGCTCCAGAGCTTCCTGATCCCGGAAGGGAACGTGGTAGGAAGGACGATAAGTGAAGTCGGCCATTGTCTTCTCCTTTTCCGAAGGTCATGGTGTATTGGCGCAAACCGCCTGGAGGCTCGAACCCGTCAGCGGCGAGTCATCGGGTAAAGCATCTCACCGCAGCAGATGGTGGTCAATACGTCGAGGTCCTTCGTCACAATGATGATGTCGGCGTCCATGCCGGCCGCCAGATACCCTTTGGCGCGCAGGTCGAGCACCTGCGCGGGGGTCCGCGAGCACAGGATCGAGGCATCAACCAGCGACCTGCCGAAACTATGGATGGCGTTTCGCAGGCACTGGATGGGCGTCAGCGCGCTTCCCGAAAGGGCGTCGTCCGACGTCCGGCGCACCCCGCGATCGGCGGTCACCTCGACCTGCACGCCCGGATAAAGGCCGTCGTAGACGCCGGGCGGGTTGCCCGCGCCTTTCACGCCGTCGGTGATGAAGGCGATACGCTCGATGCCTTTGCAGCGGAAGGTCTTTTCCACCAGCAACGGGTGAACGTGTACGCCATCGGGGATGATCTCGACCGTGAGCCGGTCCTCCACCTGGATGTAGTCGGTCAGTCCCGCCGGATAGACGCCCGGATCGGTCTGCGGCGGCGGGTCGAAGGTGTCGTAGAAGTGCGTGACCAGGGTGAGCCCGGCATCCACCGCGCGCCGTGTTTGTTCGATGGTGGCGGCGCTGTGCGCCAGGCTGGTTACGATACCGTGCGCCCGACACCATCGCACGAAGTCGGCCACGCCGTCCAGTTCGGGCGACACATCCCAAATGGGAATCATTCCCTGTGCCGCCTCATAAAGCGACTCGGTAGTCTCGACCGTGATCTTTGTCAGGGAGTCGGCCGAGCCGGCCCCGGTCTTGGCGAGGTAGGTGATCTCTGGCCGGAAGCCGATCAGGTTGGGGGTGAGCCGGAGGCCGTCGGTCTCCTGCAGGCTGCGACGCATGACCTCCACGTTCTCCCGCGGCGTGCCGAGCAGCGTTGGCACGCAGGCGGTCGCGCCCGCCGCAGCCATGAGCTGCGCATACTCGATCAGGCTGTCGTACTGGGCCATAATATGCCGGATGCCGTGGTTGTGTAGATCGACCAGCCCCGGCAGCACATAGCACCCGGTGGCATCGATGACGCGCTCGCCGGGTTCAGGTCGCATACGTGGGCCGATGGCGGTAATCCGGCCGCCCGCAGCCCGGAGGTCGCGACCGTCCTCACTCCTGTCACGATGCAGGACAATGCCGTTTTTGATCAGTATTCGGGGGATCATATGCTATGGGTGCATTCAGAAGATGTCCGAGCGGCAGGGACGATGCATTCTGAAACGTATCCACCGTAACCACGGTCGGCGCCTTGGATGCGCGACCGTGGTGTACAGCAGACCTGCGCAGGGCTGGATCGCCCTTACTCGTCGATACGCTCGCTGTTGAGATACCGATGAAGCTGCTCGTGCCGCCAGATCTCGGACGGCAGGCTGCGCACATCGTGCGGGCCGCGGTTCGGCGGCGGCTCCGCCAGCAGATCGCCCGCCCGGCGCATCTCCCAATAGCACTGCCCGGCGTGGTTGTGCTCGTGGTTGATCACGAATCCAGCGTCATCCATGACCGGCTTGATCCAGCCCATGCAGTGCTCACAGTAATCGTGGTAGGCGGCCAGGCCGCGCTCGATCAGGTGACCCTTCGATGGACAGGCAAACATATCGATGCGGAAGTAATCTTCGCCGCGGTCGAAGGTGTAGCCCGCCTCCTCCATCGCAAGGGTGTGGCCCCAGTACTCCGCCATTCCATCGAAGCCTGCCGGCTCGATTAGTGCGCGTGCATGGCGCTGGGAATCCAGCGAGATGGCGTGCAGCCAGTAATCCCGCACGGCCTCCTCGCCGTGGTTGCGTCTCAGATACTCGAACGTCCAGTCGTAGTAGCCGATGAAATCCTGCACGCCGATCACGAGGCGCCTCCCTTCGGGCCGAAGATCTGGTGGCAGGCGCCGCCTCCACCTTCCAGTTTGAAGGACAGCCCGGCCTGCTCCGCTATGGTGGTGGAGATATGGTAGCAGTGCTCGCAGTAGTAGGGCACGATCTCACGGCCACCGGTTTTCAGCCAACGGATGGCCGGACAGTCAACCACATCAAGCTCTACGCCGCGCGGTGTCAGGCTGACGCTCACGTCGCCGCCCGGCTCGTGGGCGAAGTAGTCGGTCCAGTAGCGCCGGACCTCTTCCAAGCCGCTGCTGCTAAAACGGTCGGCGACGCCGGCATGATACTCGCGCGCCATGGATGTCCAGTAGTCGACGAGCGCGTCTTTTCCGTATGTGTCGTGGATGAAGCGGAAAGTGGCGTTGATGGCGAAGTAGAAATCGCCTGCGGACATGAGGGGCCTCCCGTAAGCCGCCGCTCCATATCAGACGGCGAATGAAGCAAGCCGACAGTTCGGCGCTTCGGAGACAGCGCGGCCATCATAGCACCCGCTTAAGTGAGTGTCAAAACGCGATGACCGCCTTTTGACATACCCGCCTGGCCGAAGTATAGTACGGACAACCTCAGCAAAGGCTAACCGGTATCTTCACACGGGATTTGGAAACCATCATGCTTCCGGAAGACACCCAGCCCGTAGCCATCCACAACCTGGATGCGGGGAGCGGGATCGAGGCTTGGGGGGAAGGCATCGGCCCCTAATATGACGCTCCTGATCGGTCTTGATCTGGGCACGACCGGCTGCAAAGCGGTGGTCTACGACGACAGCGGCGCACCCTTGGGTGAGAGCTACCTGGAATACGGCCTGATCACCCGCTCGGATGTGATGATCGAGCAGGATCCCCGCGCCTGGTGGCATCTGACGAAGCGTGCCATCGATCTGGCGCTCGCCGCCGCAGCCGCCAACCGCAGGGCGGTGCGCGGGCTGGCGATCAGCTCGCAGGGCATTTCGTTTGTTCTCCTCGATGCCGATGGCCAACCCCTCGGCAACGCTATCAATTGGCTGGATGGCCGCGCTGTCGACGAATGCGCTGAAATCCTTGCCCGCTACCCGGCCGAAACGCTTTTCCGGGCTACAGGCAAGCGCGCCGCGCCGTTTTACGTGTTGCCCAAGCTGCTCTGGATCAGGAAGCATCAGCCCGAGGTCTGGCGCCGGGCGCGAAGCGTGGTGATGGGCCACGACTATCTGGTCTACCGTCTGTGCGGCAGGCGTGTCACGGATCATTCGATGGCCGGAGGCACGCTGCTGTATGACCTGCACAGGATGGACTGGAGCCAGGAGCTTCTCGAGGCGTTCGACATCCCCCGCGAGCTGCTTCCTCCCGTGCGCTGGGCGGGCACGCCGATCGACACGCTTTTGCCGGCCGTGGCCGCAGAGTTGGGGCTATCGCCGGATGTCGTGGTTGCCGTGGGCGGGCAGGATCAGAAGTGCGCGGCGCTCGGCGCGGGGATCGCGGACGGTTCGGCCACGGCGTCGCTGGGCACCGCGTCGGCGATCGTGCAGGTGATGGATCGGCCGGTCATCGATCCGAAGATGCGGATCCCGACCTTCGCGTTTGTCAAGCCGGCGCGCTGGGTGCTGGAGGGGGTCGTCGGCACAGCCGCCGGGAGCCTGCGCTGGTATCGCGCCATGCTCGCGCCGGACATCCCTTACAGCACGCTGGACGCCGAGGCTGCGCTAGTCCCGCCCGGCAGCGACGGCGTCCTGTTCTATCCGCATCTTGGCGGAGCGGGCAGCCCCTATTGGTTGAGCGGCGCTCGCGGCGCCTTCCACGGGCTGAGCCTGGCGACGACACGCGGTCACCTCACGCGCGCGGTGCTGGAAGGGGTCGCATACCAAATCCGTGAGAACCTGGCCGTGACCGAAGAGATCGCCGGGCCTGTGGCGCAGGTGATCGTGTACGGCGGCGGCGCCAAGAGCAGCCTGTGGCGTGAGATCATCGCTGACGTGCTGGGGCGGTCTGTGGCCTGGACGCAGACCGCCGAGACAGCCGGTCTCGGCGCGGCCATGCTGGCCGGGTTGGGCTGCGGCGTGTTTGCGTCGCTGGATGAAGCGCACAGCCGGATGGGATGAGAACCGCTACGCTACAGCAGCGGCCAACCTTCCGTGCAGCGATCTACGCTGCGGCCTTCGAGACCTATCGCCGCTTCGAGGCGCGACTGCTGGGAATCGATGGCTTCGTCCAGTAGCCGTGAGCCTCCTGCAAGTAGCTTTGGACTTGTCAAAGTACAACTTCCTGCTCTTCCTGCTCTGGCCGGTCTCCGACCGAGCCAGAACGGGAACTTGTTTCTTGCCACGCCCTTTGCGTGAAAACAACCGTCGAGGGCGATCGTTGGCAGTGTATCGCTTTCGGTTGAAATGTGAGTGAAACTTGCGTCGTGCGAAGCAGTGCATCGACTGCCTGACACTCCCTCAGCCAGCGCCCCAAACCGCTGGCTCAGTCGGTGGAGGCCGGCTGCGGACCAGCTACAGGGCTGTTTGGCGCCCCACACCCGGCTTGACGCTGGTGTTCACTTGCTGAGCCGGTCGACATTTGGCCGCCGGCGGGCTGCTGCCGAAACAAAACGAGTTTCAACCGATCGGGACACACTACCGATCGTAACTCGATTTGCATCCGGGTTGCGATCATGGTAT
Organism: Anaerolineae bacterium; assembly: GCA_025454565.1. Taxonomy (GTDB): domain Bacteria; phylum Chloroflexota; class Anaerolineae; order CG2-30-64-16; family CG2-30-64-16; genus JALOOE01. Next base: position 464 of record JALOOE010000041.1, on the reverse strand, counting down.
ACTGAAGTTGTAGATGCCAGTGAGCGGCCTATTCGGGAGGTCTTCGGTGACGGAGCCGAATCCGATTCTCTCGATAGTTACGCCCGTGGCCCTCTACTTTGAGATTTCCACCGTAGCGGATCGGGTCCCTGGCCCAACATCGCCGTCGGCCGGAGCTCTCTCCCGGTTCTAGTCACGCTATTTTCCACACCCGTTCACAATCGATCGCGCGTCTGGTTTGGCGCTTGTCGGCGGCCCATGGCTAACCGCCGGAGAGGATGAACTCGAATGCGCACCTCGGTCACGCTAAGTTCTGTTCGGCGAGTGTTCAATGACGGTAACCACAACGCCTTCACGGACCTTTGCCGGTTTCGCGGCCATCTCTACTTGACCTTTCGCAACTGTCCCGACGGCCACATGCTCTTCACATCGTCTCGCATCATTGTCATGCGCAGTGAGGATGGCCGGGACTGGGAACAGGTGTA
>JALOOE010000602.1 GCA_025454565.1 Anaerolineae bacterium | reverse complement strand
GCTTTACACCGACAAAGAGTTCGATCGTTTCCTGGCGGACGTCGAGAGCCGGTGGCCGGCCTTCACCTTCTTCAACCAGTTGGGCAATCGCTGGATCCAGAGCCGGGCCGTGGCCGTCTGGCCCGATGGCCGCGCGCGTTACGCCGAAAACTTCAACACGACCTTCCAGTCCGACTTCAACTTCCGGCAGTACCCCTTCGATACGCAGACCTTTCCGGTCTATCTTGACCTGATCTTTCCGACCGCCCAATATACGATGACCGAGCTGCCTGGCTACAGCGAAATCGACCCAGAGCACGGCGAAGATGAGTTCATCATCACCGACTTCACGGCCACCACCAGCACCGAGGCGCCGAGTGCGGCGGACGATCCTGTCTCGCGCATGACCTTCAGCTTCAGCGCGCCGCGCCACATGAACTATTACGCCCTTCAGGTCTTTCTCCCCATCATCCTGATCATCCTGATCTCCTGGTTCACCTTCTTCCTGCGCGATTACACCCGGCGCATCGAAGCCGCCGGTGCCAATATCCTGCTGTTCATTGCATTCAGCTGGAGCCTGGCCGACAACTATCCGCGTCTCGGCTACATCACCTTCCTGGACGCGATCATGACCGTGACCTTTGCGGTGAACGTCCTGGTTCTGCTCTACAACGTCTACATGAAACGGCTGGAGAACCAGGGGCAGGACGCACGCGTCAAGCGCATCGACAACGTGCTTGACTGGGCCTATCCACTCTCGTACGCGGCTCTGATTGGCACGGTGGCCCTACTGTTCTTCTGAAACTGAAGGTTCAGGGAGCCTCACGATGATCGATCCATCAGCCAAACCGGCCGCTTACACCAAGCTTTGGCATTTGTGTCACTCGTCGCTGGCGGCAGCCGCGGCCCGGAAGCGCCGCTGGCGAATGCGCGTGGTGCAACATCGGCGCGGTCGGCCTGTGTTGCCCCGATCCGTCCCTTCCCGGGGCAGAGCTACAGGCTTCGTCCCGGCGTATTGCGCGTGGTATAAGGAGAATCATGCACTCACCACCACCAACCAGCACAGGTTTTGCCCGGTTCGTTCCCGGTGTGGCCCTGGTCAGAGGGGTCAGTTCCGCGCTGCTGCGCACTGAATTCGTTGTCGCGATCACGGTGTTTGCCGTGCTCGTGCCATCGGCGATGGCCTACGGTGACCTCGCCGGGGTCACCCCTGTCGCCGGGCTGTATGTCGCGCTCGGCGCCATGGTGATGTATGCGCTGTTTGGCACCTCCAAACAGGTCATCATGGGGCCCGAGGCGACGGCCGCCATCATGACCGCCGCCGCCGTTGCCCCCCTGGCGGGCAGCGATGCCGCGCGCTATGCCGCGCTTGCGGCACTGACTGCGATCCTCGTCGGTGTCCTGTCTCTGCTGGCGCGTGTGGCGCGCTTGGGGTTCATCACCGACTTCCTCTCCAAACCAGTTCTCGTTGGCTACATCCTTGGCGCGACGCTGATCGTGATCGGCAGCCAGTTGGGCAAGATGTTCGGGATCACACTCGAGAGCGACAAATTCTTCCAACAGATTGTGGAACTCATCAGCCGCCTGGACGAAGCGGAATTGCTGACCGTGGCCATCGGCGTCGTCTGCATGGCGACACTGCTCATCATACGCCGGGTGAATCGTAAGCTGCCCGGCCCACTCATCGTCGTCATCGGCGCCATTATTGCCTCGGCTGTGCTCGGCTGGGAGGCCAAGGGTGTCGCCGTCGTCGGCCCGGTGCCGGCCGGACTGCCGCAGCTGACCATCCCCGCGGTCACTGCACAGGATGTCCTGGCTCTGCTGCCCGCCGCCCTGGCCCTCACGATCTTGATTTATGCCGATGAGATCCTGACCTCGCGCGTCTTTGCGACCAAACACGGCCAAAAGGTCGATGCCAACCAGGAATTCGTCGGCATTGGCATGGCCAATATCGCCGCCGGTTTTTTGACCGGGTTTCCGGCGGCACTCAGCGCCTCGCGCACGACCGTTTGCGATCAGATGGGTGGCAAATCGCAGTGGGTCAGTCTGATCGCTGCCGCGCTCACCATCGTTTTCCTGCTCTTTTTCACACCTCTGCTGGCGCCGCTGCCCACCGTCGCATTGGGCGCCGTCATCATCGTCGCGTCGCTGGGGCTGATCGACATTGCGGCGTTCCGCTTCTTGCGCCAGGTGCGTCCGGCCGAGTTCTGGCTGGCGGTCGTGACGGCCCTGGGGGTGCTCACCGTCGGCGTGTTGCAGGGTATTCTCGTTGCCGTGATGCTGTCGCTGATCTACGTGCTCTATCGCATTTCGCGGCCGCACGATGCCCTGTTGGATGATGTCGATGCGGCCGGCGGCACGGTGTATCGCGGCGTCGCGGACAAAGAGACGGCGCTGACCGAGCCAGGCCTGATCGTCTATCGTTTCGATGCACCGCTCGTTTTTGCGAACGCGGCGTTCTTCACCGAGCGGTTGGAGGGGCTGATCGCCGATGCCGGTCCCGGACTAAAATGTGTCATTCTCGACGCTGAAGCCATCAGCGACTTCGATTCGACGGCGGCCGAGGCACTGCAAAACCTGGATGCCGAATTGGAGCGGAGCGGCACCGAACTGTGGATTGCACGCGCGAATGGCCCGCTGCGCGAACTTCTACAAGTGACTGGGCTCATGGAACGGCTTGGCGCAGAACGCATCTACCCTTCCGTGCGCGCAGCCGTGGTGGCGTATCACGAGCAGATCGGCCATGTGAAGTAACCAGGTAGGGTACGCAACCTGGCGTTCAGTCTGGCCATGTTCGAGGCTGTCTCCGCGTTCTCCAC
>JALOOE010000601.1 GCA_025454565.1 Anaerolineae bacterium | reverse complement strand
GTGGTCGCGACGCCTCAGGCTGCGCCTGGGAGAGCTCCGATCTCGATCTGCGCGATACCGATCGGCGCCAGCCTGTTCGCCGTCGGCATTGTTGCATCGCGATCCGCTCGCCGCTCCGCATCGGGGCGACGTGCGCGATGATCAGCCCCGAGCGATGGGCACCCATCGCTCGCCTCTTCGTCAGAACTGCACCGCAAACGTGTGAACCGCCTCACTCGGTGATGTCGGCGACAAGCCGATCTGTAGGCCGTGCACCGTCTGGCTCCAGGGCACGATGCCCTCGTAGCCGACCAGTCGGACGTCCTTGACGCGACAATCCTCGGCGAGCTTAAGCTCCGTGATCAGAGCTTCTCGGTTTGCGGGCCACGCCATCTGGAAGGCGAACAGCGTGTCCCCTTTGCGGACGAAGCGGTAGTCCGCCGGGGTCCACGCCTGCGCATCCTCGTTGAACTGGCCGCCACCGCTGCGCGTCGGTCCTTCCCCGAATGTCGTCCACGGCCGCGTGCCATAAATCGCCTCGCCGTTCACCGCCATCCAGCGGCCGATGCCCTGGAGCACGTGCAGCGACTCGTCATCCAGCGTGCCGTCCCCGCGCAGCGGGAAGTTGATCAGCAGGTTGCCGTTCTTGCTGACAATGTCGACGAGCATGTGGATCACGTCGGCGGCGCTCTTGTAGGCTTTGCGCCGGTCGTAGAACCAGCCGCCGATGCAGGTGTCGGTCTGCCACGGCTGCTCTCGGATGTCGGGGACGACGCCGCGCTCCATGTCCAGCACGCCGATGCCGTCCCGGTATTCGCCGTGATTCAAGCCGTGCTGATCAGTGAAATGCTTCAGCGTGTAGACCGCCTCGGGTCGGCCGCCGTGGCGCTCCGCGCCCAGGTTGTAGAGATGCGCGATCAAGCGTCGGCCGACCTCGCCGAACGGCACCGAGCCGTCGGTGTAGAGCAGATCCGGCTCGTAGTGCTCGATCAGATCGCTGATACGCTGGAACCACTGCTTCTTCCACCATTCCGGTGGGTTACTCGGGAAGCCGTAAGTCGTGTCGCCGTGCGGCAGGAAGTAGAAGTCGGCGTGTTGCGGGTCGGCGCCGTCATAGGCCACGCCAGCAAACGGGCCGGCCTTGTCCGCGAACTTGTTGACGTTGAACCACGAGTAGCTGCGCTCCAGGTGTTCGGTGACGCCGAAGCGCAGCCCATAGCGCGCCGCAGCCTCGCGCCACAACCCGACGATATCGCGCTTCGGCCCGACCTCGACTGCGTTCCAGCGATGATGGCGCGAGTTCCAGCAGTCGAAGTTGTCGTGGTGGACGCCCATCGCGGTGAAGTAGCGGGCGCCGGCCTCCTTGTACAGCCGCATCAGCCCGTCGGGGTCGAAGTTCTCGGCCTTCCATGTGGCGCAGACATCCTTCCAGCCGAACAGCGACGGGTGGCCATAGGTGCGCAGGTGGAAACGGTACTGGTCCGAACCTTCGACGTACATATGCCGGGCGTACCAGTCGCCATACGCCGGCTGCGCCTGTGGCCCCCAGTGCGCCCAGAAACCGAGCTTCGCGTCCCGGAACCAGTCCGGGCAGGTGAACGTTTGCAGCGATTCCCACGTCGGCTCGAACGGCCCGGCCGCGATGCGGTAGTCCGGGTCGTCGGCGTAGGTCAGATCCGATGTCTCATTCGTCACAATTGCCTTCTCCTTGAGGTGAATCCACGGCTTGAATGCGGGTTCGACGGCGAAGTCCCGAGTGAACCCTCACGTATTCCGCACAAACCATTCCAGCAGCGCGTCCGCCTCGCCAGGAGTCGCCGCGCTGGTGAAGTAGCAGACCTTGTCCGGCCGCAGCTCGCGGTGCATCCGTTTGAGCTGATCGGGCGTGCCCCACACCTGCACCGCCTTGCCGCCCGCCTGGACGCGCTTGTGCAGCTCGATGTGGTCGATCGGATCGCCGTGGCCATCGCCCGGCACGTAGGACAAGGTGTGCAGCCCGCGGCTCGCGATCAGATCGGCAGTGTGGATGCGCGCAGCCGGGCCGTCCCAGTGGTAGATCACGTGCTTGACGATTTCGGCTTCTTCTTCCAGCGCAGGCAACACCCAGCGCCGGAACATCTCCGGGCCAATCATGGCGCTGAAATCGCATTGCAGCACAGCCATCCCGGTCATCGAGAAGCCGGCATGACAATAGCCCCACTCGTCCATGCGGGCCGCCTGGCTCAACGCATACCAGACCTCCGGAAAAATGGCACGGGCGCTGAGCATGGCGCGGTCGATCACTTCGGGGCGATCCCGCAGATCCATGCACAGCCGTTGCGGGCCGCGCACTGCCGCCAACAGATCCATGTTGGTGTGCAGATCGATGGATTGAATCAGCATCTTGCCCGCCAGGCGCTCGGCCGCGCGCTGATTCAGCGCAACCATGCGCTGCCAGAGCGGATGCTCGGCCTGCAGGCGCAGCGGCAGGGCTTCGTCCCAGTCCTCCACATAGGGAACCGACCAGTTGGTCTCGCCCGAATCCTCGCTCCAGAGAAACGCCGCACCGGTGAAAACCGCAATCTCGTCGGGGCCGAAGCTGGGGAAGAAGCTCGGGATCGCTTCCCCCGCGTAGTAAGTCGCCTCGGCGCGGGCAAGCGCATCGTCAATGACCGCATCCATGTCGCCGAAGACGCGCTGGCGGTAGCGGTACGCCCACGGCGGCAACGCACCATGCCTGGGCGCGGTGACGCAGACGATGGGGCGATCCAGCATCTCGCCAGCAAAGTAAGCCTCCCAACGCCGCGCGGCTTCGGGGAGGTCCGGTTTGAGGGTCAGAGG
>JALOOE010000600.1:841-4429 GCA_025454565.1 Anaerolineae bacterium | reverse complement strand
GCGGCGCACGATCAGGCGGCTGCCGCGGGCGCGCAGATCGGCATCCAGCGCACGGAGGCCGCCGAACAGGAACGCCAGGCGTTTCTCGCTGGCTGCAAAAGTGGACAGCAGAGCAGGATCGAGGATGAAGACAGGAATGACCGTTTCCGCGGTCTGCATGGCCTCATACAGTGCTTGATTGTCGGACAGCCGCAGATCGCGCCGCGCCCACCAGATAGCAATCTTCACAACTTGTCTCCCGATAGGTTTCCTGCGCTATTATAGCCCAATGACGCTGCGCGTCAATCGTGTCGGGCGCCGCAGACTCCGTTTCCGCCTCGCTGGGCGCGTTCGATCGGGTGCGACGCTTTGACATGATATGCTGCGGGGGCTATGGCGCATGATCGTGTTCCTGGTGATCTCGTTGATGATGGTTTTGCTCATGGTTGGGGGCGCAGTTCTGCCGGCTCTGTTCAGCTATTGACGATGGCGGTCGAAGCGAGCACATCTCAACCGCAGGGAGGCGCCGGGTGGCGCGGCGCAGAGCGGCGCGGGATGCTGCTGGCGATCTTGGCCGTCTTTGCATTTGCGACCAGTCCGATATTTGTGCTGGCCGCGGCGCCGCTCAGTGCGTTCGTGATCACCTGCGGGCGCATGGCTGTCGGGGCGCTTTGGGTCATCTTCTTGGGGCGGTTGTATCGGCAGCCGATCTTGCCGAATCCGGCTGATCGGCCGCTGTTCGTAGGCATCGGCCTGATCACCGCGCTGCATTTTCTCTCCTACATCGCCTCGCTGAGCTTCCTACATCGCCTCGCTGAGCTTCACCACCATCGCCCAATCCCTGGCCATCGTCTACACGGCCCCCATTTTCGTCGCGCTGTTCTCGGCGACGCTGCTCCATGAGCCGATCTCGTCGCGCAAATGGTTGGGCGTGGCAGTGACCGTGGCGGGCATCGCCATTCTCGTCGGCTTCCAGCCGCAGATGGACGCCCGCATGGCGTTCGGCGATCTGCTGGCGTTGATTTCGGCGATCACCTTCGGCCTTTACTCGGTGGCGGGGAGATCGCAGCGCGCGCGGTATGGCCTGTTCACCTACACCGGCGCGGTGTACGGCCTGGCGGCGTTGTGGGCGCTGCCCGCGGCCGTGCTCACGCTGCAGCCGGCGGCGCTCACGCTGAAGTCGGTATCGGCCGTCGTGGCCGCCGGCCTGATCCCGTTGGGGCTGGGCCACACCCTCTATAATGCCGCGCTGCGCCGGACCCATGCCACCGTTGTCAATCTGATTGCGACCCAAGAGGTGACGGGTGGGATCGTGTTGGGCGCGATTTTCCTTGGGCAGACGCCGCAGGGGAGCGAGATCGTCGGCGCACTGGTGGCGCTGATCGGAATCGCCGTGGTGCTGATTTGAGTGAGATAGTGAGGCCGCAGCCGCCTGACGATGCGCGGGAGATCGAGAAGACGTGAGTGAGCCTGTAGATTGTCGCTACTATTACGGCAACTTCCATCGTGGCCGCGATGTGGAAGAATGCCGGCTGATCGCGCGCAATCGCGAGAACCAGCGGCCGTGGAAGCGCGCGCTGTGCGATACATGCCCGGTTCCCGGCATCCTGCGCGAGACGACGTGCAAGCATCTGGCGCTTGAGGCATCGGTCGAGCGCAAATTCGGGTTGTTCGACCGGGTCTCGCTCTATGCGATCTGCACGGAACACATCATCGAGCTGAAAAACCCCAAACGGTGCCCGGCGTGTGAGACGGAGAAGGGGGGAGACGGTTGAAGGTTCCAGGTTTAAGGTTCCAGGTTGAAGGTTGAAGGTAGGCGGCGACTCGTTTGCCCCTCAACCTTCAACCTTCAACCTTCAACCTTCAGCCTTCTCCCTTCAACCTTCAACCTTCAACCGTGCCGCCCCGTTCGCCCAACACCCCTAGCGCTTCCCCGAAGTTGCGCCGGCCCAGGCCGATGCGCACATGGTTGCCGCCGAAGTCGAATACATCGCCGGGCAGGATCATCAAGCTCTTTTCATCGAGCACATCGCGGCAGAAATCTGCGGCGGACGTCGTGCTAATGAGCTGTGGGAAGGCGACTGAGCCGGCCCGCGGCGACAGCCAGCGGAATGCGCCGCGGTGCGCGGCGAAAAACTGCTCGGCCAGCGCCAGGTTGGCGCGGATGATCGCCAGGTTGCGCGCAAGGATGCGCTCGCGACTGCGCAACGCCACGATGCCGAGCAGTTCGCTCGGCGCACTGTTGCAGATGGTGGTGTAATCTTTGAACGCGGCGGCTCGTGCCAGAAAGGCGCGGTCGTGCGACGCCAGCCAACCGATCCGCAATCCCGGCAGGGCAAACGACTTCGACAGCCCCGACAGTGCGATGCCTCGCTCGTACAGATCGGCCACCGAGGGCAGCCGCTCCGCTGGATCATACTCCAGCAGTCGGTACATCTCATCCGAGAAGAGGTGCAGGCTGTGACGCCGTGCCAGCGCGATGATCGTGTCCAGCTCCGCCGCGGTCGGCAGATGGCCGGTGGGATTGTGCGGGAAGTTGATCACCAGCAGCCGGGTGCGCGGGGTGATGCTGCGCTCCAGCGCGGCGAGATCGAGCTGCCAGCCCGAGCTATTCGGCGCCAGCGCCCAGCGCGTGACCGCGGCCCCCAGCGCCTCCGCCACCTCGTACAACGACTGATAGCCGGGGAAGGTCGCGATCACGTGGTCGCCCGGCGCCAGCAGCACGTTCATCGCGATGAAGATGAGCTCCTCCGGCGCGGCGATGAGCGTCTCGTCGGGCGCGATGCCGTTGTAGAGGCGCGCGACTTCCTCGCGCAACAGCGGATGCCCCGGCGATTCCGTGTAGCCCAGGCTGAGGCCGCGCCACAGGTCCAGCGCCGCCGGATCCGCCATTGCCAGCAGCTCGGCAAGCGTCAGCGCTTCGCAGTCCGACGCGCTGAGCAGATAGCGCACCTTGAATTCGTAGGCGGCGAAATAGCGTTCGAGCTTGAAATCGGTGATTTGCATTGGGTGCCTTTAACCACGGAGACACGGAGAGCACAGAGCCGATCAAGCAACTCCGTGGTCTCCGTGCCTCTGTGATGATCCTTAAGTGAGGTGCGACGGTCTGAATTGATCGCACTGTGAAATCCGAGCCACCCGGTAGGGGCGAAGCATTCCCCGGAGAATCTGTCGTAGTGCGCAATGACACCTGATGTACCATCTCCGGTTACAGCAGGTGTGTGTGGGAATGCTTCGCCCCTACACTAATTCATCAGCGACTGAAGCGTCTTGTCGAACTGATCGAAGGGCAGCGCGCCCGAGACGTTCTTCGTGACAGTCGGCTTGCCCTGGGCATCCAACTTCTGCAATAAGAACGCAGGCGTGCCGCGCACGCCCAACTGATTGCCCTCCTGCAGGTCGCGTTGGATCGCCGCCTCGGTCTTGGCGTCTTTCAGACACGCATCGTATTTCGCGCCATCGACGCCGAAAGCCAACGCCTGCTTGCGGAACTGATCGGCGGCGTCTTTGGCATTGGCCCAAGTGTTCTGGTTGGCGAAGAGCCAGTCGTGCATGTCCCAGAACTGCTGGGGGTTCTGTTGCCCGGCGCAGTAGGCCGCCTTTGCGGCG
>JALOOE010000600.1:0-826 GCA_025454565.1 Anaerolineae bacterium | reverse complement strand
GGCGGCGTCCTTAGCATTGGCCCAAGTGTTCTGGTTGGCGAAGAGCCAGTCGTGCATGTCCCAGAACTGCTGGGGGTTCTGTTGCCCGGCGCAGTAGGCTGCCTTTGCGGCGGGCACTGCGTTCGGGTGGATGCTCAACGGGAAGTTTCGGAAAACCGTGACCACTTTGCCTTTTGTACCGTACGCTTCATCCAGAAGCGGGCCCGTCTGCTCTTCGTGACGGGCGCAGAACGGTCACTGGAAGTCCGAAAAATCGACGATCTTCACCGGCGCTTTCGGATCGCCGCGGTAGAAATTGCCGTCGGCGTCCACGCCTACGGGCAGCGCAGGCCGCTTGACCGCCGCCACTGCGGCAGGCGTCGGCTGGCTGCTTGCGCTCGGCGCAGCCGACTGCGCCTTCTGAACGTTCTCGATCGCCTTCTCGAACTCTTCCAACGATACGAGATTCGGCACTCGCAGGCCTGTTGCCTGTGCCGGATTCAACACCAGGAAGTAGGGCGTCTGGGTGACGTTAACTTGCTGGGCCAGCTCGAGATCGGCGTCGAGCTGCGCCTGGCCGGGCGCGTCGGCGAGACACTTGTCGAACTTGGCCGTATCCAGCCCCAACGCCTTGGCGTAGCCGCTCATCGCCGCGTTATCGCCGTCCTTCCACTTGCCCTGTTCGGCGATCAGCTTGTCATAGAATTCCCAGAACTTGCCCTGATCGGCGGCGCAGAGCGCGGCGATCCCGGTCTTGGGCGCGGTGATCGGCAGGGACTTGTAGACCAGCCGGACCTGACCCGGCTTGACGTACTTCTCGCGCAGGCCCGCCTCGACGGTCTTGGCG
>JALOOE010000599.1 GCA_025454565.1 Anaerolineae bacterium | reverse complement strand
GTCGATGTCGGGGTTGAGTGTCTCATCGACCGCGCCGAAGTGCTCGGCCAGCCCCTCCAGGATCAGGCGCCGGGCGGCCGCCTGATCGGATGGGGCGAAGGTGCGGATGACCAGCCCGGACGATTCAAGCGTCATGGCGCATCCGCTTACTGACATACGCCACATCGGGCTGGCCGTAACCCGACTCCTCGAACAGTAGCAACGAAGCGTGGTTGTGCCGCTCGATCAGTGCGGCCCACACCTCCAGCCCAAGATCGATCGCGAACCAGCGCTCGGCTTCGGCCACCAACCGGCGTGCGAGACCCTGGCGCCGATATGCCGGATCGACCGCGAGCCGGTTGATCCAGCCCTTGCGGCCATCGTGGGTCAGCACCGCGACGGCGACCAGCTTGCCATCGACGCGCAGCCCGATGACGCGTTGCAGGCCGGATGCCATCTGTCGGGCGAAGGCGGCCGGCGCGTCGCGGCCTTCGTCGCGCACGGGCAGGCCGGCACGCTGCCACAATGCGAGAATATCGTCGTACTCTGCCGCGTGCAGATCACATAGGATGAGCGGGATTAAGGACATGGCGGAGTCTCCAAAACATCAAAGTATAGTAACCGTAGGGTAAGCGTATCTTCGGTGTAGCCGGATGATGCAGGGAGCGTCAAGCAAAGGATGCTTAATTATCTTATAATGCTTCACGAGAGACGCAAACAGGGTTCTCTCCTTCTCCTCCTTTTTGAGCACCGGGGTAAGGGCAGCCCCGGTGCTCACGCGTCCGGGGATCGTGCATTCCCGTCTGCGCTGAGTATACCGCCGCAAATGCCTTAATCCAACTCTTAACCTCCACTTACCGCCCCTTAAAGACAACAAGCCTGCGACTGGCTATAATCCGATGCGTATGTGCACACCCGCCGGGTTCGATCTTTGGCAACACATTGCTGCCTGACCCGGTAATATCCGCTCATGTGGAGGTAGCTGTCTATGAAGAACCTACGGTATGTGACTCTGGTCGTGCTGTTGGTGAGCGTGCTGGGCCTGTCGGCCTGTTCGGCCGCGATCCCCAGCGCGTTCTCGCTGGTCGATAATTTCGTCGTGAATCGACGCACGGCTGCGCCCGTGGCAGCCTCAGTCGTAGCGGCCGCGCCCCCACCTCAACTCCCCGCAGCGCGACCGGCAGCCAAAGCGTTGATTGCTGGCGATCTCCAGGAACGCCTGGAGGAAATCTACAGCTCAGTCAACCCGGCAGTAGTCAACATTCGGGTGGCGGTGAAGCCCACTGCCGCTACGGGCAATTTGCCGCAGATTCCGGGGATGCCTAATTTCTTCAGCCTGCCCGATGGCGAGGATGAGGAGGGCGATCTGCCCAACGCGCCGATGGCGATGGGTGAGGGTTCCGGCTTCGTCTGGGACACACAAGGTCACCTTGTGACCAATAACCATGTGGTTGACAGCGCTGAGAAGGTTCTCGTGACCTTTGCGGATGGCACGACCGTCCCGGCTACCGTTGTCGGCGTCGATCCTGAGAGCGATCTGGCTGTTATTAAGGTCGATTCCAAGGCGGTCAAGCTCCAGCCAATCACCGTCGGTGACTCGAACAACGCGAAGGTCGGCCAGTTTGTGGTCGCCATCGGCAATCCGTTCGGTCTCGCCGGCTCAATGAGCTTCGGTATCGTGAGCGCTCTGGGGCGCAGCTTGCCGGCCAACGGCGAAAACGCGCTACTGCGTCAGGGCCCCGGCTACACCATCCCCGATATCATCCAGACCGATGCGCCTGTCAACCCCGGTAACTCCGGCGGCGTGTTGCTCGATCTGGATGGCAATCTTGTAGGTGTGCCGACGGCGATCGAATCGCCGGTGCGCGGTTCGACAGGTGTCGGGTTCGCAGTCCCGGCGGCTATCGTGAAGCAGGTCGTGCCCGAGCTGATCAAGAACGGTAAGTTCGTCCATCCGTGGATCGGCATCAGCGGCGGCACGCTGGCGCCTGTTGTGGCGAAGGAAATGGGTCTGCCCGAAACGCAGCGCGGCGCGTTGGTCGCTACCGTGACTGCCGGCGGTCCTGCGGAGAAGGCTGGTCTGGTCGGCAGCACTAAGTCGGCGACGATCGACGGCCAGGAGATCGAGGTCGGTGGTGATGTGATCACAGCGATCGACGGTCAGCCGGTGAAGCGGTTCGAGGATCTCGTGACCTTCCTCGCTCGCAACGGTAAGGTGGGCCAGACCGTCAAGCTAACCATCCTGCGTGACGGCAAGGAAATGACGGTAGCGTTGACGCTCGCGGCTCGGCCGGGCGCCAAGGCGGCTCAAGGGAACACGCAGCCGCAGGCGACGCCACAGCAGCGCGGTAACCGTGGCAATCAGGGCCAACCGCAGCCGGGACAACCGCAAGCGACCCCTGCGCCACGGGGCAATCAGGGCGCCGCACCGCAGGGGTCTGCACCGCAGACCGCGCAGGGCGCGTGGCTGGGCGTAGCTGGCATCGACATGACGGCGGAACTGGCCGAGGCGACGGATTTGGACGCGGATCAGACCGGCGCATTGATCCAGCAGGTCGTGCCCAATAGCCCGGCCGCCAAAGCAGGCCTGAAGGCCGGCACCGAGGACTTCGATCTGAACGGCGAAACCGTGAAAGTCGGCGGCGATGTTGTCGTGAGTGCGAATGGTAAGAATGTAGAGACGATGCAGGATCTGGTGAAGATCGTGCAGGGCATGAAGTCCGGTGACAAGTTGAACCTGACCGTACTGCGCGACGGCAAGGAAACCAAGGTTACTGTGACTTTGGCAACTCGCCCGACGGCGGAGCAGCCGCAGCAGGGGCAGCCGCAG
>JALOOE010000598.1 GCA_025454565.1 Anaerolineae bacterium | reverse complement strand
AAGGTCCACTCCCGCCAGGCGATAGCCGCTCAGATCCAGGGAGGCCAGATTGCACTTGCCGATGCCGATCGCACGCTGCAGCCGCAGTTCAGTTGCGTTGTTGGGTACGCCAGTGAGGGCGAGAGCCAGCCATAACAGAGCAACAGGGACACCCGCGACCACAAGCGCCTCGACTAGCCTACCGGCAGTGACTCGTCTCCGGTTCTTGATCAGGTGCCATGCCATGGTCAGGTAGGCAACGGTGATAGCAATCACCGAGAGCGCGACGCCGCCGTAGACGAACGGCTGGGTGAGATCAGACAGACCCGGTGGAAGGCTGCCAACAAACCAGCACGAGTAGGCACAAGCTGCCGACGCCAGGCTTACTGCGAGCGCGCCGCACCCTAACGACGTCCGTTTTTTCACTGGTGTTTCCTGCTTGCGCCCGTCCTCGGCCGGCGACCAACCAGCTTCCTCAAGGGCAACTCTCTGGGCATAACGCGTGATCGCCTCAGCGATCTGCTCGTCGCTCAACGGCAAATCGCTCATCTGGGGCGAGACCTTGCTCTTGCGCCAGTGCGCCACCATGTGTGTGGCGTCTTGCAGACTCAAGGCAGCGATCTCGGCCTTTGACCTGCGATCGCCCACGAACGCATCGTACAGCTCGGCATCGGTGGGTTGCCGGTCCTCCATGGTTCCTGCTCCTCTCGTCGTGCTAGCTGCCCGCTGGACAAACCTCGTGTGAACAACTACCTTTACGAAATCATGGATATGGCGGGGCAGGCATACTATGGCTGCCTTACCGCGTAGTGGCGTAGCGCGCCACACCTCCGTTGGTAGCAAACCAGACGATGCCGTCAGGACCCAGGACGATGGCACTCACCTGGTTATCGGCCAGCCCGTCAACGGTATTGTAGGTCGTCCACGTCTCGCCGTCGAAGCGCGACGCGCCGCTGTCAGTGCCGAACCACAGCACGCCGTCGGGCGTCACGGCAATAGTGTTCACGCCGTTGCTGGCCAGCCCGTCGTCCGCGGTGTAGGTTGTCCATGCCCGCCCGTCGAAACGAGATACGCCGCCGTCGCCGCCGAACCAAAGCACGCCATCAGGCGCTACCTCCACGTCCCAGACCCGGCCGCTGACCAGCCCGTCATCCTTGGTGTAGGTCGTCCACACCCCATCGTCGTAGCTCGACACGCCGCCATCGGTGACGAACCATAGCACGCCATCGGCCGCAATGGCCACGGCCGAAACGTTGTCGCTTGCCATGCCATCTGCTTCGTCGTAGACCATCCATTCCTGCCCATCGAAGCGGTACGCGCCCATGATGGTGCCAAACCACAGGGTGTCGTCGGGCGCCACGGCGATGTCCCACACCAAGAGACCGCGCAGGTGCCGTTCCCAGACCTCCTCGTCGAAACGGGACACGCCGCTCTCGTAGGTCCCGAACCATACCGCGTCATCGGGCGCAATGGCGACGGCTGACACGTTCTCGCTCGCCAGCCCATCGGCCTTGGTATAGGTCGTCCAGGTCTCGCCGTCGAGGCGAGACACCCCGCCGCCGTCGCCGGCTGCGCCGATCCACATAGCGCCATCAGCCGCCACCGCGATGGATGATATCCCATTGGCCACCAGCCCGTCGGCGGTCCTATGGGTAATCCAGGTCTGGCCGTCGAAACGAGACAAACCTCCGCCTGGCGTGCCGAACCACGCTGCGCCGTCAGGAGCCACGGCGACGGCCTCGACTGTTTTGTCCGCCAGCCCGTCTGCCGTCGTATAGGTGGTCCAAACTTCACCGCCGAAACTTGACGCGCCGCTGCCGGTGCCGAACCACAGCACGCCATCAGGAGCCGCAGCAATGGCGTAGACGTCATTGCCTGCCAACCCTTGCAGCGTTGTGTAGGTCGTCCAAACCTCGTCGTCCAAGCGGGAGGCGCCGCCGTCGGTGCCGAACCAGAGCGCACCGTCCAGGGCTACGGTGATGGCATTGACTTTGTCACCAGCCAACCCGTCGGCCATGGTGTAGGTCTTCCATGTCTGGCCATCGAAGCGCGACGCACCGAGGCCGGCCGGGCTTTGCCAACCAGCGCCGACGGTGCCAAGCCACACCGCCCCGTCGGGAGCGATCGCGATGGATCCCACGGAGTCGCTGGCCAGCCCGTCGGCCGTGGTGTAGGTCGTCCACGTCTCGCCGTCGAAGCGCGACGCGCCGCGGTCGGTGCCCAACCAGACCTCCCCATCGGGCGCAACGGCGATAGCACGCACCTTGTTGCTCGCCAAGCCATCGGCCTGTGTGTAGGTGATCCAGCCAGCGCCATCCAGGCGAGACGCGCCGCCACCTTCGCTGCCGATCCACAGCGCACCGTCGGGGCCAACGGCCACAGCGTTCAGCTCGTTGCTTGCTAGGCCTTGATCGACGGTGTACTTGACGCAAGCCGTTGCCTCGGGATCCCAGCGCACGGCGCCTCCGCTGCCCACGGCCCACAGGGCGCCGCTCTTGTCGAAGGCCATCTTGTCGAAGGCCATGTCGCTCACGAAGTTGGCGTTGGTGATCGAGCTCCAATCCGCATGTATTGCTGGCACGGCCGCAGTGCAAGGCGTCCCAACAGGTTCGCCCGGCTGTGGCTTGCAGTAGATCGACTCGACTCCGGCGTACTGCGTACCAA
Organism: Anaerolineae bacterium; assembly: GCA_025454565.1. Classification (GTDB taxonomy): domain Bacteria; phylum Chloroflexota; class Anaerolineae; order CG2-30-64-16; family CG2-30-64-16; genus JALOOE01. The sequence goes on along the minus strand of JALOOE010000598.1, from coordinate 2,658 downwards.
GACCCAGATCGTCGATGCTTGTCACCCAGGCCCGGAACCTGGGGTCGTCCGGCACGCACAGACGGGTGCCGTCAAGGTCCAGGTAGGTCAGTTTCGTGTTCGTGAGTCCCTCGGGCAGAGGTCCACGGAGGCCGCTGAGCCCCAGGTTAAGCTCCCGGAGGCTGTGCAGGTTGCCGAACTCATCGGGCAGCGTTCCGGCCAAAGCAGAATTCCAACTGAGATCCAACGCCTGCAGATCGGCGAGCGCGCCCAACTCCCGTGGAAGGGGAGCCGTCACATCGTTGTGGCTCAGATGAAAAACCTGCAACCAGCGTAGGTTGCCCAGCTCTAGCGGCAACGCGCCAGTCAGGCCTGCCTGTGGCAGGAAGAGCCACACGACATGTCCGTCGCGGCAGGTAACACCACCCCAGGAGCAAGGTTGATCACCGACCAGCCAGCCATCTACTTCATCCCATGTTTCACCGCCGGTGCTCTGGTAGAGCGCCACCAGCGCACCGCACTCGGCTTCGGGGATCTCCGTAACCTTGCCGCAGTCGGTCGGCGTCCCGTCAGCGTCGAAGATAGGCTCAACGATCGCGTTGGCGGCGTCGGCGTCGAACCGGATGGTCCTGGTGATGGTCCAGATGGTCTCGTTCGAGCTGCTGGCATCCTCGGTGGAAGTGATCATGATGCGCATATCGACCTGCTTCACGGCAAGATCATCAGCCGCCAGCCACACTTCCGCCTGCACGTCGACCGATGTGGCATCGCCAAACAATCCGGGATCATCCAGCAAGGAAACCCATTGATATTCATAGCGCGCTTTGGCCGTGTCGCTCAGATGCCGCATCTTGTCCGGGTCAAAGACCACATGCAGGTGATGAACCAGCTCGCCATCCAACAGCATGTCTTCGACCCAGGTTACCTCAACGGCGCTGTCGAATGGTTCCAGCGCGTTGAGCGGATGCCACCCTCCCCACACCATCCGTTCCCAATCGGAAGATGTGAGAGCATCTGCCGGCAACGCTTGCCATTGCATCGCCGCCGCGCGCGCCCACGCCTGATCTCCTGTCTTGATGACATGGATATCCTGACCGAAGGTGCTGATCGAGAAGCTGACATGGGCCTCCATGTCGATTGCGCCGGTGGTGTAATCGACCACATTGAGTGTGCCGAAGCTGCGGGCTGTTTCCAGGCCGTAGTCGAAGTTCTCCTGGGGCTCGGCCCGCAGATCATACGTGGCGGTGAACCCGACGTCGCCCAGGCCCGTAGGAAAGTTGCTGTACAGCAGCGCTCCGGCCGGATCGGTCCTGGGGTCGGGCGTGTCGCTTGCGGATGGGATCGAAGCGGACGGCAGCAGGGCGGTCGCCTGCGGGCTGGGGACAAGTTCCTGCGTCTGTACAGGCAGTGCCGTCGATGATACCGGCGAGGCCGTCTCTTCCGCGAATTGAGCGGGCAGCGCGGTTGTCGGCGTTCCGCGGCACGCCGCCGCCACGAGACACACCACTACCAACAATAGGAGACTCCGCTTCCGGCCCTGCGCACCAGTTACCTGACTCATCGGTTCTCCTTCGATCACCGCACAAGGTGACCATCCTCGAATTGCAGCTGACAGCGAAACACTCTATGTACGATGTGCCACGATGGGACTGCCAACGCCAGCGCGTCAACTGCCAAAAACCGCCAGGATCATTCATGCCTCTTTTTGTCACGGCTGCGACTACACTTCCCTACGCCTTAGCAAGGACGCCAGAGTGGATGGATGATCCGTGGTAATCAGCACACGGTACGGATTGTCCCGATCTTTCACGATCGCGGTATGAGAAATCTTGCCCCTTTTTTGACGCACCTCACTTGAAAACGAACCCCGACGCGTGGCCGCTGTCGCCCAGCGGCGAGCAGTCCCAATCTTGCTCATGATCATTATATCAGAAAACTTCAAGGTTGCGCGATGAATTTCACGAAGCGAGGGTCACAGAGGCAGCTCGAACCGGCAGAATATCCCTGTTGCGGCTGAACGTGGTGCGGACTTGAGCCCGGAACCGGTTCCGAAGCTCAAGGGTCGTCGGCCAGCCATCCGAAGGACGCGTGTGGATGTTCGGCCTGGAAGGCGGCGATTTCCTGCGGCGTGGCCGGCGTAAGATCGGCCAGGAAGACGTCGCTGCGGCAGTATGCGTTCACATACCTGACCGCGATCAGCCAGCGATCCTGGCCGGGCGGGACAGGGACGACAGCCTGCTGCCCATCCGTGGTGTGCAGGGTGTAGTAGGCGGCCATGGCTGCAGGCGTCTCACTCATCCTGGCTGCCGGAACCGGGTTCCGCAACTGGCGCCCGCGCCAGGAAGGTCTCTTTGTAGATGCCAGCCTGCTTGATCAGGTAGTGTATCAGCCGCACGCGATCTTCCGGCGACAGCTCGTCGATGACCATGCGCAGGAGGCGCAGCGCCACCAGCTCATCCTGGACGGCCGAGGCCGCGCTCTTGACAACATCTTCATTGAGCGCCTCTGGCGTAGCGTCAAGTATGAGCGCATCTATCTGATGAGCTACGCCACTGGCTCCGACCTCCGGGCTGGCCTGATGGACTACTTCGACTTCTACAACACCGAACGGCCGCACCAGAGCCTGGAGTATCGCACGCCGAAGGAGGTGCACTGCGGATGAACTGTGCGCCCAGGCTG
>JALOOE010000597.1 GCA_025454565.1 Anaerolineae bacterium | reverse complement strand
GACCATGCTGGCCTGGTGCGAGGCGCCGTGGAACGCCGCCGCGCGCAGCAGCGAAATGCGGTAGTCGATTCCCTGATGCTTCATCAGCGGGTCGATCCACTTGACGGGGTCGGGCGCGCCGGCGATCTGATCTTCGGGGCGCAGGATGAGATAGAAGCCGTGCCTGGGGTTCGCCAGTCGGCGCTTGTTTACCGAACGGGTGATCGCCGCCGCAAGCGCCGAGGGCTTCAGCCCGAGCGCCGCAACGGCTTCATCCCGGGAGAAGTAGGCTCGGCCGCGGGCGAGCAAATCGTCGAGGTGGGACTCAAGGGACGCCATACCGAACCATACGCAAAACTCGACCAATAATCACGATTTTTGCATATGAGTTGGGTCACTCCCACTCGATCATCAACGAGCCTTCTAAGCTGTTGATTTGTAGGCCACCTGAGGCTGTCCCGCAGAAATTTACCGTCATTTTTTACCGTCAGAGTGCGGAGCACCAGCATTGGCGCGGGTTTGCGGGCGATTCGGCCGGAAGCGACCTTTCGAGATCTATCGACATCTATCGGCGTCGATCAGGGCAACGCCCAAGAAAGGCCGGCATTAAACACCTTAAGCTATTGTCCCGACTCGATTTTTCGCCAGTATTTTTGCCGTCACGGTGCTGCAGGAGCGGTGGAAGACCTCCGCCGCCGTTCGAGGCCGCACTCACGCGGCAGGGCGGGAAGGTCCCCGCCGACCCCCTGGCTATCGATCGAGCCCAGGCCAGTGGAAGCAGGGCCGCGGGAGTCCGTCAGCTGGTCGCCTGGTGATCGGGAGGAATAACATCCGTACGCGGCGAACGAAGTCCATACGAAGAAGCGCCCCAAGGAACGGATGGAGAGTCCGTACGAGCCGTCCAGAATGGCGAACGCCCGCGATGTGGGCGTGGGCTGACCGGCAGGCACCGGCCAGGAGAAGCAGGCAGACGATGGCAGTCAAGATGGTTCGCCAAGCTGGGAAGGCGTGAACCGCTTTGGCTACACGCGCTGCTTCGCGCGGCCGCGAAGCTCGGCCCGCAGGCGCTCGCTCCGCTTCAGCCTGCCGTGGGCGACACGGTTATCCAAGACCAACGGAGCCAAGGCGTGGCCGAACGAACTGAAGATGTTCAGACCTATCGCTACTCAATATCGGTCGAGGCGACGCAGCGCGAGCTGAGGCTGTGCGGGTTCGCGTTGTTGAACCACTACCTGGCGATGCACCAGGTCATCGCCCAACACGTGCACCTCCAGCCCGTGGAACTGCTGATACTGATCGCCACGACAACCGGCAACGTGCAGCGGGCCTTGCGAACCGAGGCGCTGCCGGAAGCGCTTCGTGGCAGCAAACCGCTGCCACCGGAACTGGCCGTGCCGATGTCACGCCGCGCCATCGCGAGAGTCACCGGCATACCGACGGAGACCGTGCGACGGCACGTGGAAAGCATGGTCAAGCGCGGCATCCTGGTTTCGATGCCCAATGGCGTACGTGCGCCGAGCCGGCTGACCGAACGCTGGGCCGCAGCCGCAACGCTTGGGCTCATTCAATCGCATTTGGGCTGCACCGAACAATTGATTGCGCTGCAGGCAATCGCGCCGCAACCGCCGCGATCCACCAGGTCGCAGCGAGCGTGATCCCGGCGCTCGCCGTGCCGGCGACGCGGTGACCCGGATCGGGTCACTTGGCCGGTGCATTCTCCGCGGGACGCGCTAGCTTGCGGACTGCTGCGCGGCGCACCGCCGCTCGCAGACCCGCCGGCGAGTCTGACGGCGCCGCCGCATGCAGTTTCGATTGCCTGATGACATTGCGGCGACGCGACACCGCAAGCAAGAAAGGAGTACGCATGATGAACGCAAAGACCCAAGGCGTCGGCCGTTCGGCCCGCGCCCTCATGATGGCTTTCGCCGCAACCCTGATGGCGGTCCAGCCGGTAGCACACGCCTGCTCGCGTGTCCTCTGGGCGGCCCCCGATGGCCAGGTGTTTGTCGGGCGGACCCAAGACTGGACCGAGAGGGCCAACTCCGCCTTTCGCGTCTATCCCAGAGAGATCGAGCGCATCGGCGCGGTGGCCGAGAACCCCCACAAGTGGACCACGAAGTACGGCAGCCTGGTCCTTTCGGCCTACGACAGCGGCACCCATGAGGGGGTCAACGAGAAGGGTCTGAGTGCGCACGCGCTGTACCTGGCGGGCGAAACGGACTTCGGCAAGCGCGACCCCAAGCGGCAAGGCATCGGCGTCATGCAGTGGGTGCAGTACTACTTGGACAATTTCGCGACCGTTGCCGAAGCCGTCGAAGCGCAGAAGAGCTTCGCGTTCCAGATCGAGCCGCTGATCCTCCCGAACGGTTTCCCGACGCTGGTGCACGTTTCCCTTTCGGACAAGTCGGGCGATTCCGCGGTAATCGAGTACATCGGCGGCAAGGCGCGGATCTATCACGACAAGCGATTTAACGTGATGACCAACGAGCCGACCTACGACAAGCAGATTGAAAACCTGAAGCAGTACCGCACCTTCGGCGGGGACAAGCCGCTGCCGGGCGAGCGCACGCCGTCGGACCGCTTCGTGCGGGCGGCGTACTACGCCAGTGGCCTGCCGAAGCCCGCCAGCCGTGCGGAAGGGGCGGCGTACATGTTCAGCGTCATCCGCAACATCTCGGTGCCCTTCGGCACGGGCGACCCGGAGAAGCCGAACATCGCGAGCACCATTTTCCGGACCGTGATCGACCTGACTGGAGGTCGCTACTACTTCGAGAGCACCTACGCGCCGAATGTGGTCTGGATCGATTACTCGAAGCTCGACTTCAGCAAAGGCTCCGG
>JALOOE010000040.1 GCA_025454565.1 Anaerolineae bacterium | reverse complement strand
AGCTCGCCGGTCTGGGGCTGAGCATGGTCGAGTTTCTCTCCAACTGCCCGACCAACTGGCACATGTCGCCGCCCGATTCGTTGGCCTGGATTCGCGACACCATGGTTCCCTACTACCCGTTAGGCGATTTCAAGGTGGCGGACGAGGTCTTGAAGGTTGAAGGTTGAAGGTTGAAGGATGGCTCGCACCTGCGACTTTCGACCTTCAACCTTGAACCGGTGCACCTTCAACCTTGAACCGTCGCACTTTCAACCTTGAACCGTCGTACCTTCAACCGTCGATGGAGACACCCATGCACGAAGAAATCATCTTTTCCGGCTTCGGCGGGCAGGGGGCGCTGTTTGCAGGGCAATTGCTGGCGTATGCGGCAGTCGATAGCGGGCTGCACGTCACCTGGATCCCCTCCTACGGGCCGGAGATGCGCGGCGGCACGGCGCACTGCACGGTCGTCGTGTCCGACGAGCCGATCGGCTCACCGCTGGTGCGCCGACCCGCCAGCGCCATCACCCTGAACCTGCCATCGTTTGAAAAATACGAGCCGCTCGTTAGGCCTGGCGGCTTGCTGGTATATAATCACTCGCTGATCGACCGGCAGGCATCTCGGACCGACATTCGCGCGGTCGCGGTCCCGGCGAACGATATCGCCGAGCAGCTCGGCAACGTGCGGCAGGCCAACGTCGTGCTGCTGGGCGCGTATCTGGCCGCGTCAAACATCCTGCCGCTGGAAGCCGTCGCAACCGCGCTCGATGCCCACCTGCCCGGACGTCAGCGCCGCTTCCTGGAGAGCAACAAGGAAGCGCTACGCCGTGGCGCAAGCCACGCAATTGCGAATTGCGAATTAGCCATTCCGCAATCCGCAATCAAAAATCGACAATCTCATGGGAGCTAGGACATGGCGACACTTTGGAAAAGCCGCTACGCTCAGCGCACGCAGCGCATGGGCCGTTCGGTCATTCGTGAGCTGCTGAAGTACACACAGCAGCCTGATCTCATCTCGTTTGCCGGCGGCCTGCCCGCGCCGGAGCTCTTCCCCATCGCCGAGGCACAGGCTGCGGCGTGCCGGGTCCTGTCCGAAGGCGGGATCGATGCGCTGCAATACGGCCCGACCGAGGGCTTCGTGCCGCTGCGCCAGTTCATCGTCGACCGCATGGCTCGCTACGGCATCCGGGCGAAAGCCGAGAACGTGGTGATCACCAACGGCTCGCAGCAGGCGCTCGATCTGATCGGCAAGCTGCTCCTCAACCCCGGCGACCGCATCCTGGTGGAGGAGCCGACCTATCTGGGCGCGTTGCAGGCGTGGAACGCGTATCAGGCGGAATACATTTCGGTGCCGAGCGACGATGACGGGCTGCGCACCGAGCTACTGGAGGCCGCGCTGCGCGTCGGGCCGAAGTTCATGTATGTGCTGCCGAACTTCCAGAACCCCGGCGGCACGACCCTGCCCTTGGAGCGCCGGCTGGAAGTGGTGCGGCTGTCGAACAAATATGGCATCCCGGTAGTGGAGGATGATCCGTACGGCGCGCTGCGCTTCGAGGGGGAGCATCTCCCGCCCCTCGTCGCCCTCGACTCTGACTTCCAGACGAACGCCGGATCAAACGGCCGCGGCTATATGGAAGGCAACGTCATCTATCTGGGCACCTTCTCCAAGACGCTCGCGCCGGGCCTGCGCTTGGGCTGGGTGGTGGCGCCGGTCGAGATCATCGATCAGCTCGTGATGGCGAAACAGGGGGTCGATCTGCACACCGCCACGTTCAACCAGATGTTGGCGTGGGAGCTGGTCAAGGACGGCTTCATGGACGAACACGTTCGCGTCATCCGGCGGGTCTATGGCGAGCGCCGCGATGTGATGCTGGCCGCGCTGGAACGCCATTTCCCGGAGGGCTGCTCGTGGACGCATCCCGAAGGCGGGCTATTTTTGTGGGCGCGCGTGCCGGAGTGGATCGACACCGCCGAGTTGTTGCAGGAGGCTGTGCAGTTCAAGGTGGCCTACGTGCCCGGCTTTGCGTTCTACGCCGAGTCGGGCCACGGCCGCAATACCATGCGGCTGAACTTCTCGAACGCTCAACCGGCCCAGATCGAGGAGGGCATCCGGCGGTTGGGTGAACTGCTTAAGAAAGAGATGGCTCAAAGCCCGCACTGATCGCGGAAGGTAGCCTCGAAAATCGCGGCCAGCCGCCGCGTGAGCGACCCCACCCGACCGTCCCCTACCGGCCGCCCGTCGAGCGTGGTCACCGGCATCACGTGGCGGCTGGTCGAGGTGATGAAGCACTCGCTCCAGCGCGACACGTCGGCCAGAGCCAGCGGCGCCTCGCGGATCACGAACTCGTGCCCCTGTGAGAGCGACACCAGCAGATCGCGCGTGACCCCGGCAAGCACCTGCTCGCCCGGCGGCGTCAGCACCTGGCCGTCGATCACTGCGAACAGATTGCTGTTCGAGCCCTCGGTCAGATAGCCAGCATGATGCAGGAGCGCCTCGTGTACGCCCTGCTCCTGAGCGCGACGCCGCGCCAGGAACGTCACCAGTGTGTTCAGCGATTTGGCCTGCGGCAGATCGCGTTCCCCTTCAACGGTGATCACCGCCACCCCATCGGTGTAGTATGTCGCCGGGAAGCTCGTCGGCGACTGCGGCCATATGAAGGCGGCCGCCTCCTCCCCATCGCCGCCGCCGACCACAAACAGACGCAGCGTGCACTCCGTGGCCGCGTTGGCCGCCAACACCTCAGCGATCCACCGCCTGAACGTTGCCAGATCGGCGGGCAAGCGCAACCCCACGATCGCGGCGGAGTGCGTGAGGCGTTGCATGTGCGCGGCGCGCGCAAACACCACCCCATTCGCCACCTGCATCGATTCATACACGCCGAACGCGCCGTAGATCGCGGGATTGAAGACCGAGATGCTCGCCTGCGCGGGCAAAACGAGCGCGCCGTTGCGCAGGACATAGGTGGGTAGTCGCATCAAAAACTCCGGGTAGAAGTTTGGGTGAAGATCGCGCGGGGAATCGAGGCGAGGCGATCCTACCTGGGTTGAACGCGCATCAATGCCGCGATCTCATCCAGACTGGGCGGTGGATCATCCCCGCGTTGTCGGCAGCAGTAGAGGCCGGCCGCGGCGCATGCAAACTTGACCTGATACTCCAGCGTCCACTCCGGTCGAAGCCAGCCGTAGATGATGCCGGCCTTGAACATGTTCCCGGCGCCGCTGGTATCGACGATATCCGGGATCTGGTATGGCTCCACGCCAAACGGCGAGCCGTCAGGCCGGACGACCAGGACCGGTCGCGGCCCGTCGGTGATGATGATCGCGCCGGCGCCATGCTCCTGCAACTCCAGCGCGTGATCGTATTCGAACACGCCTGGATAGTTGGCCAGCAACCAGGCGCCGGAGATCACGATGGCGTCACTGAGACTTGCCAGCGGATAGGTGGGAGAGATCGCATCGGCCGAGACGACCGGTCTGCCGAGCGCTCGTGCCACCTCTGCCGCGCGATCGCGCTCTTGATGGCCGTAAGCATCGACGCTCAGGAGGCGCGCCTGCCGCATCATCGCCTCGGTCAGCTCCACTTTCGGCGCATCGTCGAACCAATACGCAATGCGGCTGCGTTCGCCGTCCGGCGTAACCAGGATGCGTGAAAAAGGAGTCACGATCTCGGGTCGGCTCTGGATGTAGCGCGTATCTATGGATTCGTAACGCGCCAGTTCGCGCTCGATGAGCTGGCCCTTCCAATCTGTGCCAATGACATTGCCGGCGAGGAGCACGCGCAAGCCCCACCTTGCCAGAGCGATCGCCACCTGCAACGCTTCGCCGCCCACCTCGTTACACTCGAAGGTCGCTACCGCATCTCGTCTTGGATTCGGCAGCCGATCCAGCCGCGTGATATTGTCCATGCTGATCGTGCCATAACACAGCACGTCATAGCGCTCGTCGCCGTCCGACATACCTGCTTCTCCTCCGCACATCCCAGGGGGCCATGCTTGGGCAACACCCCCTGAGCGGAGGCATTCTATCACGATTCGCGTGATCCGGCACGCGGCGGCTGCGACGGCAGCCGCCGCGTGCCGGCGATCACCGATAGTCGATCAGGGCCTCGGGCACATAGACCATGCCCGTGAGCTGCGCCTGCCCGTCCACCTCACTGATCAAGAGGAACGCATCGTCGCGCTGCTCCGGTCCCCACCCGGTGCTGTAGACCACATGCACGACAGCCGGATCGAGCACAACCCGATCGCCCAGCAGCGCACGGGCATCGACGCTGAAATCGAGGCGGGGCGCACCGGCGCCCAGCGCGTTCCTCTGAAACTGTCGCATCACCTCCGCCTGCGACACCGGCAGTTCGAGGCCTCGCGAGCCGTACACTACGAGTTGGAAGGGATCGGCCATGAGGGATGACAGCGCCGCCGAACCTCTGCCTGTTGCGACAGCATCAAGCTGAGATAGAAGCGGATCGAGCTCCAGCCCTTGCACCTGCACGGCTACCGAGTTGAGATGCTCGATTGCGCCATCGCGCGGGCTCATGCTCCAAACCTGGATGCGGCCAGGCTGGCTGTTGGCGGGAACAGTGAAGGTGACCGGGATGGCGAATGGCGCATAGCTGCCGGATCCAACCTTAGCGAAGCCGTAGGCCCGACCGATCTCCTGGGCGCTGCCGTCCAAGACGGCGACTACCAGGCTGGGGGCCGAAGCAGCGGCCAAACCGGTCACGGTGAACGGGCTGGTGACCGTGACGCCCGGCGCAGGGTTGGCGATGACAAGCGCCTCGCACGGACACGCGGCAGATCCGGCGGCCTCAGCAGACAGCCACGTTCCCACGGTGCTGCTGACAGGAATGAGCAACTTCTGCCCCGCGTAGATCCGATTGGGGTTGGCCAGGTTGTTGGCCACGACGATCTCCATCGATCTGACGCCATAGCGCCATGCCAACTTGCCCACCGTGTCGCCGGGCTGAACCACGTGAATGATGCCGGCCTGCGCCGTCACGGCTGCGACGAGCAACACGCTCAACAGCAGCGCGCAAACGGCCGCCAACAGCCAACGATGAGCCGACCGCAGCATCTCAGCCTCCTACTTCGAAGAAAGTGCGCCCTCCGAACGGCCGGCGATCGGCCGTTCGTAAACAAAGACATCCGTTGCGAAGTCATTCCAGGGCGCGAAGCCCAGGCCGGATAGAACCTCCAGCAGCGCGTTGCTGTTGCTACCGGCGGCGGGCGCCATCGCTTCCACCGGCGCGCCGCCGGCAAGGCTCAGGACGTGGCGCGCAAGGATCGCCATATCGTCGGGAGAGCCGTCGAGGAAATTGAGCGCCAACGCGGTCGGAGCCGCCTCGCCCGCACCGATGCACGCCAGCGCCGCCAATCGGCCGCCGCGCCGCAGCCCCAACAGATGCGTCATCTGCGCCAGCGGTTGCTCCGAGCCGAGCGCGTAGGGGTAGAAGCGCCAGTTGCGCGGGAAGAAGCCGTGCGCTTGCTCCAGGAATGCTGAACGGTTGATGTAGTCCGCTGCCTCTACGGAGGAAACTCGAACCACATCTTCGGCGGCCCTGGCCCGCGCATGTGGCGCCCCTTCAGCGGGCGCCTCCAATACCACGAATCCGGCGACTCGCTCGAAGGCATGCGACTCCACAATCCGCAGCGACGGCTGGTTGTCCAGGTAGACCGAGAGCCCGACGCGCGCCGCGCCTGCCCCATAGGCCCACGCAAGCATGCGCTCGTGCAACGCCCGCGCGACCCCACGGTTGCGCCACGCGCTATCGATGCGCAGCCCCTCGAACCAGGCATAGGTCGAGGACATCCACACGCAATGCCCGAAACCTACGAGGGCATCACCGGCCAACACACCGATCAGATCCGCATCGTCCGCGGCCAGCCACGCATCCAGCACGGATGGCACGTAGTCGTGGCCGTCCCAAACCCCGGCGCAAATCTCGAGGACGCGCGGCTTGTCGTCCGGCGTGACCCGCCGGAAGCTGATGGGCAGGCTATCGGTCAAAGTACATCCCCGGTCGGCGGTCGCCGAACAGGTCGTTGCGCGTGCCGATCCGCTTGTCATCGGCCGCAGTTGGATCGATCTCGCACAGCAGCACAGCATCACCCTCGACATCCGCCTGAGCAAGCCGCCGGCCTTTGGTGTCGAGGATCTGCGACGCACCCGTGAAGGTCAGGCTCTTGCCGTTCAGCGTTTCCGTGCCGTAGCGGTTGGTCGTGATGGCGAAGACCGCGTTCTCCAAACAGCGCGTCACCATGCCGGTTTGGCACCAGGGCAGCACCAGATTGGCGGGATGGGCGATGACCTGCGCTCCTCGGAGCGCCAACGTGCGCGCCGCCTCCGGGAAAAACCAGTCGAAGCAGACCATCATGCCGATGCGGGCGCCGCGATGCTCGAAGATGCGGAAGCCGGTGTCGCCGGGCAGAAAGGGGTCCTGTTCGTCCTGGAACAGATGCGTTTTCCGATAGACCTGGAGCACCCTGTCGGCATCGACCGCGGCGGCCGAGTTGTACAGCCCGGCCCGGCCCCGTTCGGCGAAACCGGTCACGATCACGCCGCCTGTCCGCGCTGCTAACTGCCGCAACGCGGACAAAAAGGGGCCGGAGCCATCGCCCAACTCCGCGTACGGATCGAGATCGGCCGCGGTCGCGACCATGTAGCCGGAATTCGCCAGCTCCGGCAGCACCAGCAGATCGGCTCGGACGCCCGCCAGGAGCCGCTCTACCGTTGCCACATTGGCCCGCACGTCATAGCGAACAGGACAAAACTGAACCAGCCCAACCGTGAACATCGCCCCTCCAAGACGTTCGCACGTTCCAACGTTTGAACGTCCTAACGTCCTTCAAGCCGCCGCCACTCCACCCGCCGCGCGGCATCGTCGTAGAGCGTATAGCACGCGCCGTCGCCGTCATGCGGATCGCCCACGCTGCCCACGCCGATCAGATAACGGCTGCCGTCCTCCTCGATGGCGAAGTCAGGCCCCTCGAGGCGCGTCAGAGTCGCATCCGGCCGCCAGCGCCACGCTTCTTGGACATGCGTGTGGCCGTGAAAGAAGGCCGCTGCGCCCGCAGCTTCCAGCTCAGCCAGCGCGGCCCACCGCGCTTCATCCGAACGCTGAAGCGATGGGAAGAGCGCCAGCCAGTGCAGATTGTGCTGGCGCAGATACTCCACGACGCCGCCGATGGCCAGGCCCTGCGGCCAGACCGGGCTGGCGTGCGCGGCCCACAGGCCATCCGCGCGAAACTGCGCCGGCCAGCGGCTGACCAGCCCGCGATACGGCTTGTCCATCCCGCGCAGCCCCGACGCCTCCCAGTTGCCGAAGACGCACGTTGCCTGCGCCTCGGCCAACAGGTCCAGGGCGGTCACGCCGCCGACATCGCCCAGACATAGGAGTTGGCGCGCGCCGCGATCGGCGGCATCTGCCACGACGCGGCGCAGCGGGCCGCTGTGACCGTGAATATCGGAAAGTATCGCCCAGATCATGGTTCGGTTACGGGTTACAGGTTCAAGGTTCAAGGTTCAAGGTTGAAAGTACAAGCGTTAGGTTAACTGCTCCCGCCCAACCTGTCAACCTTCAACCTTCAACCTTGAACCTGTCAACCTTCAACCTTCAACCTTGAACCTTCAACCAACGAGGGGCAATGGCGGCTGATATGGGGGACGGTGTCCGCCTAGGGTGACGAACGGCGCGGCGCGATCGGCGCGCGCACCCAACTTGCGCAGATCGCCCAGCTCGCGCAGGTTAGCCTGCCGTCGCGCCTGCACGATGGCCTTGGCCGAGCTCGGCCCGATGCCGGGGATGCGCAGCAGTTCGGGCAGCGGCGCGGCGTTGACCTCGATGGGGAAGCGCTCCGGGTGCGCCTGCGCCCAGGCGGCTTTCGGATCGATATCTTGACTGAGCTGGCCCTCGGTGTCGAACGGCAGCTCTTCGGCGTCGAAGTGGTAGTAGCGTAGCAGCCAGTCCGCCTGGTAAAGCCGGTGTTCGCGCGTCGGATGCGTGGGCGTGACCCCTTCAAGCGGCGTATTCCTGACCGGGCTGAAGGCGCTATAGTAGGCCCGCGCCAGCCGCACCTCGCGATAGAGCATCTGCACGGTCGCGAGCAGCTCGCGGTCGCTCTCGCCGGCCGGTCCGACGACGAACTGCGTGGACATGCCCAGGTGAGCATGACCGATGGTAGGGGCAGGTCTCGCACCTGCCGGCGCAGGTGCCCGCGCGGGATCGCCCCGACCGATGATCTTCGCCGCGACCCGCAGCGGGCCGATCAGCTCGGCCATCGCTTTCTGGGGTGCGAGCACCGCCAGCCGATCTTGCGTCGGCCCCTCCAGGTTGACCGAGATGCGATCCGCCAGCTCCACCGCGCGAGCGATGTGCGCAGCCTCGGCGCCGGGCAGCACCTTGAGGTGGATGTAGCCGCGGAAGCCGTACTTCTGCCGAACGAGCTCGGTCGTCGCCAGCATCTCGTCCATCGTGCGCGCCGTGCCGATGATGCCGGAACTGAGAAACATGCCATCCACCACCCCGGCGCGATACATCAGGTCGAAGCTGCGGGCCAGTTCATCGGGGGTGAGGTGCGCGCGGCGGATGTCACGGCCCGCTCGAAAGGCGCAATAGTTACAGTTGTTCTGGCAGGCGCTGGTCTGCAGCACCTTGAGGACCGGCTTGCGCTCGCCCCAGGGGGTGGTCACGTGTGAGACGCAGGGGAACATGTCGCGGCTCGGCGGGCGTGGATCGACAGTCGCCGGCGCGAAAAATCCGCGGCCCTCCGCGTTCTCGTCCGAAGCGAGGACGGTGCAATCGTCGTAGCGGGCCGCCTGGCCCAGCAGATCGAGTTTCGCGCGGGTATCCATGGCTGCCTCCTGGCTGAGACAACCATATTATACGAACATTCGTTCCATTCGTCAATTCTGGACAAGGCAAAAACTTGCCAGGCACCGCAAGCGATGCCTGGCAAGCAATGTCCGGTTGGGTGAAGCTCGCCTGTCAGGATCGCCGCGATCGCCGCAGCACCGCCCCGCCGATGACGGCCAATCCCACGACTGGCAGAATCAAGCCGAACGCGATCGGTGATCCCTGGGCGGACAAAGCACTCAGCGTCACAGCGTTAGGGCCGGTGCCACTGGATATATTCCCGAAGTTGTACGCAGTATTGTACTCCCCACTATTAGGAGCAGGCAGAGTCCGGGAAGCTAAAGAGATACTTCCATTGGGGCTGCTCAACACAATGGCGAGTGTTCCGCCCAACTTCTGGTTTCCACTCCCGCCAGGATTAAGCGTAAAGCATCCACTCCCGTCCAGATTCACGGGACCAACGGTTACGGGACCGGTGAGCGTCAATGTTGCCGTCCCGCCATGCGGCCAAGCCGCGCCGGAGCCGTCTGTGACGCATCCCGTCACTGAGTTCCAAGCCAAAGCCGCGGACGCCGTAAATACGACCAATATCGCGGTTATCAAGATACCTACGCACAACTTCCTCATGAGGGCCTCCCTTTTGCGTTATCCGATGGGATATTAAGATGATAACACATATATCAATAAATCGTCAAACAAACGAGCCTCTACTGGGCCCACACCCCGCTCCAGTCGGACGGTCGGAGCATCATCAACTCAGTGCCTAGTCGCATGTCCTTGCCCCGGTGACCTCAAGC
>JALOOE010000596.1 GCA_025454565.1 Anaerolineae bacterium | reverse complement strand
CGCGGCTGAAGGTTATCGGGGTGTTGCGCGGGGGTTACGAAAACGTCAACTTCGCCCACGCCAAGGAGAAAGGACTGCTGGTCTTCAACACGCCGGGACGTAACGCCGACGCGGTCGCCGACTTCACCGTCGGGATGATCATCGCGGAGGCGCGCAACATCGCTCGCGGGCACCATGGCCTGAAGAAGGGCGAGTGGATCCGCACGTATCCGAACTACCAGCACATTCCCGATCTGCCCGGCCGCACCGTGGGCCTGATCGGATTGGGTGAGATCGGTCTGAAGGTGGCGCGGCGGCTGAGCGGCTTCGACGTGCAGCTCCTGGGCTACGACCCCTACGCCAAGCCGGAGGTGGTCGCCCAGCACGGCGTGCATCTCATAGGCTTGGATGATCTGTTGGCCACCTCGGACTTCGTGTCTCTGCACGCCCGTCTCACTGCGGAGAACCGGCATATGGTCGGGCCGCGCGAGCTGGCGTTGATGCGGCCGACCGCCTATCTGATCAACACCGCCCGCGCCGGTCTGGTGGATGAAGATGCGCTCTACCAGGCCTTGAAGGAAGGGCGACTTGCCGGCGCCGCGCTGGATGTCTTCGAGAAGGAGCCGCCCGGCCGCGACCATCCCCTCGTGACTCTTGCGAATGTCACGCTGACCCCTCACATGGCCGGCGGCTCGGTGGACGCATTTATAAACAGCCCCAAACGGCTCGCCGCGGATATGGCGCACCTCTTCGATCGTCCCGAGCATGTCCGCTACGCGCTGAACCCGGAGAGACTAGATCGCCTTGGCTGAGTTACGTGAGTTACGCCACCTCGACCACCTGATACCCATGCAGCTCCGGCGCCGTGAAATGCACGCGGCCATCCTCCTGGGAAAACGATAACGCCTTCCCCTGCGGCACGCACGTGACGCGCGTGACCGGTTCTTCGGCACGGATTGAGATCTCCAGGTTGTAGAGCGGGATCACATCCTCCACCACGTCGAAGGCGCCGCCGCGGCGTTCGGGGATGTAGTGCAGCAGATGCAGCACCTGACGACCGGCTTCGGGCTGTCGGGTGAGCGCAGCAATCACGCTGGACGGCGCCCGGATCTCCAACGCAGGCTCCGGCAGCAGCATCTTTACGGCTGCCGCCAGCAGCTTGCGGCACCAGAGCGGCGCGTTGGACTGATACATCGTGAAGATCTGATGGCTGAAGTAGATCACCCGACCGTGACGCACGGTACCGGGATAGCCGACGCGCTGCGCCGACGGGGTGTGGCGGTGCGAGCAGAAATGCCGCCAGGTGCGATTGAAGTAGGGTACCTCAACTTCCGCGAGCACATCGCTGCCCGGCGTGGCCGAAACCCCCGTCCCGCGCTCGTACATGGCATAGCCGGTCGGGTTCAACCCGCTGGCGGCACGAAGCGCCTCGCCCGGGACGAGGAAATCAGGGGTGTAGGGGGCCGGGCCGACATAGTCCACGCCGAAGCGCGACGAGGCAAAGCCTGAACCGTCCGGGCGCAGGCCCGACCTGTGGCTGGCGATCAACGCGCCGCCGGCGTCCAGATAGGCCTCCAGCCGGGCCGCCAGCATTGCGTCCACGGGGATCCCGTCGGGCAGGATCAGCAGGCGGTATTGCGTCAGGTCACGGTCGCTGGAGATGATATCGAACTGGGCGTGCATCTCCTGCAACATGCGCACCGCACCGAAAATACTGTCGGGCAGGCGGTTGTGGCCGGGGGTCAGGTTCCCCGCGGTGAATTCCTCCTCGGTGAAGACGCCGATATCGGTCACCGGCTGGGCGCCCGTGCACCACGGCTCGACCGCCTCGGCCCGGCCATAGGCGCCGCCGATCAGGTCATAGGTGTAGGGGTCGAGACGACCGGTCGGGTGCAACTGGTCGCCCACCGAGCAGCGCGCGCCGAGCGCCAGCATGTGGAAGCACTCGAACTCCAACGCGGCCGGGTTCTTGTATGAATGAAAATCGCCCCACGAAGTGTGGAACTTGCCGGTCATGCCGAGCGTGGGTTTGCCCATCCCGCGCACGTAACGTTGAGCCACCGGGAAGTGCAGATAGCCCCAGCCGCCGCTTGGGAGCGATTCTAGTTCGTAGTGGCTGTAGGCGGCGGCCGCGGTACGATCCCCCGGCCCGACATGGCCGGCGTTGTAGAAGATGGTGCAGGCGTCGGTGTAGCCCGGCTGGCGGCGGATGAACTCGCTCAACTCCTGCTTCCAATCGTCCAACACGCGGCGGGCGAAGCGCAGGCGTGCGCCCTCATCCTCCGGGTCGAACCCCGCGTCGTCCATCGCATCCAGCCAGTGCCGCGCCAACGAGGGTTTCACCTGCACGATGTCCAGGAAGAGCCCGTCCACCGGCATCAGGCGGAAAATCTCGGCGATATGATCCTTCAGGAACTGCCGGTAGCCGGGGTGGAAAACGTCCAGCGTGCGGTAGAAACCGGCCTGCAACGGCTTGGTCCCGGCCAGCCGCCCCTCCTCGTCCACGCACAGCCACTCGCGATGCGCGTCGGCGCTGAAGTCGTCCCACTGTACGGTGGTGTAGATCGGCACGCGGATGCCGCGGCGGTGGCACGCCTCGATCTGGGCCGGCAGCAGGTCGCGCCGCACCAGGCCCGGATGCACGCGCTCCGGGTGCGCCGCCGACTCGTAGTAGATCATGCCGTGATGACAGCGGGCGAAGCTAGTCACCGAGTTGACATGTGCGCGGGCCAGGGTATCGGCGAACTCGTCGGGGTCGAAATCCGCTCCCACCCCCGCGATGTGCGGGCTGGTGTGAAAGTCGAGGTGAATCTGGCGGTAGGGTAAGTTCAGTGTCATGGGTG
>JALOOE010000595.1 GCA_025454565.1 Anaerolineae bacterium | reverse complement strand
AAACCCGGCCGGCGCATCGCCTGAGCAGGCGAGCAGCGATATCGCCGGCCTGAAGTCGTTGTCGCCGGCGACCCAATCAACCCACTCCTCCTGCGTCCATCCCGGGAAGCCGGGGCGGTCTCGGAATGCGTCCTGATATGCCTCGAAGAACGCGCCGGCGCGTGCCGGCGTCCAAGCTTCGACCGTGACGCCTGGCGGGAACGGAGCCTGGGGCAATGCGCCGGTCAGGTCGCGCCGCATCACATCTTCGGCGAACTCCTGAACGAAGCCGTTCCGCTCGTAGAGCCGGGCTGCCGCATCAGTCAGCCCCTCAGTGGCGACCACCAGCCCGCCCGACTGCTCGGCCGAGCAATCGGCCAGTAGCGCCCGTCCTGCATCCATGCCCCACCGCAGCAGCACCGTTCCGATGCCTTTGCCCCGCGCATCGGGATACACCTGACCGACGATGGTCGCACGGCATGCCTCATCCGCAGGGTCGGGCCGGACGGCGCCTGCTGCAACCAGGCGCCCGTCTTCTGCAAACGCACCAACGGTCACCCCTGGCGGAGAGGGCAGGTAGCGCGGCTGCAGAAACGCCGCATCGGCGGCGAACGGCAGCCCACCATCGACCTTCAAGACGGCCGCGAGCAAGCCAGCAATGGCGTCGATATCGTCGTGCTGGAGTGTGCGCCAGCGGAGTTGGGATGCGCTATCGTCTGACTTGGCTTGTGCCTTCATTATGCTATGTCTCCTGACTCAGCCCGCATTGGACCATTCCCAGAACCAGTAGGCCAGTCCCTTGAATTGGCCCCAGTGCGCAAATGCCGCCTCGACCTCGGCCGGGCCGATGGCCGCGCCGCCATGCCATTCCTTCGAGACCAGGGTCAGCGCCCACGAGTCGATCGGGATGGCGTCGTAGTGGCCCAACAGCATCAGCAGGTTGGCGACGGCGTATGGCCCCACGCCTTTGATGGCGCGCAGCCTTTTTCGCAGCTCATCGGTGGGAAGCTCGGCGGTTTTGAGCGCTTCCAGATCAAGAGTCCCCGAATCGATGCGGCGGGCCAGTTCCAGCACATAGGGCGCGCGATAACCCAGCCGGGCGTCCCGGCGCAGCGTTTCGACATCGGTTTGCGCGATGGATTTCGGCAGCGGGAACGCGCGACGAACCGGCTCCGCCGGGAGCGGGCCGCTCGCCAATTCATCGAGTGGGCTGCTCGACGGACCTTCGAGCGGGCCGCTCGACACATCGTCGAGCTGGGCCCCGAAAAGATCGACTAGCGCTTGCACCATGCGGATCGTGCCCGACCAAGTGGTGTTGGTCGTGAGGATTGTCTTCACCACATCCTCGAAGAGGGTGGGGCTGCGCAGCAGGCGGCCCTGGGCGCGCTCGGCTACCTGCGCCAGCTTCGGCTCGTGCTGCGCCGCCGCATAGAAGGCCGACAGGTCCTGATCGAGGCCGAGCATCCAGCCGGCCATCGTCGCGATCTCGGCCTGCTCGCCTTCCGCCAACGCGTCAGCGCTCTCGATCTGCGCGCCGTCGGGCGCCGCGGCGAGATGCAGCACCGTCACGCGGCCCGTGCTCAGCCGGGCGATATACGACAGGCCATCAGCATCGCCGGAGAACGGCGCGAGCTGCCGCCAGCCATGCGAGTCGGCGACGGCGCGGAAAGAGAAGGGCGGCCGCGCGGAAAGGGTGCGTTTCATTTCTTCCTTGTACCACCGCTGAGATAGAAATGCCAGAGCACGCGCGCCGCGACCGCCCGCCAGGGCCGCCATGCTGCGCCGATCGCTTCAAGTTCAGCGGTTCGCGGCGTGGCGGCCAGCCCCAGCGCGTGCCGGGCGGCGGTCGCCAGCGCCAGATCGCCGGCGGGCCAGGCGTCAGGCCGGCACAGCGCCATCAGCAGATAGATGTCCGCCGTCCACCGGCCGATGCCCACCAACTTGGTCAGCGCCGCTCGCACCGCATCGTCGTCCAGCGCGTCGAGCGCAGCCAGATCCAGGCTGCCGGAGCGGAGCGCGCCGGCCAGCTCGCGGCCGTAGCGCGTCTTCTGGCGGCTGAACCCGGCGGCCTTGAGCGTGGCGTCGTCGAGTTCCAGGAACCGCTCCGGTGTCAGCGACGACGCGGGCGTCGTTGCCGGCGCCGGCGTCGATGTCGACGCGAGGGCCAGCAGCCGCTCGAACGCGGCCTGGGCCGACGCCAGCGACACTTGCTGCTCCAGGATGATGCGCAGCAGGGTTGGGAAGCCCGGCTCCCGTGCCCACAGCGGCGGCGGGCCGTAGTCGGCGACGATGCGGGCCAGCCGCGGGTCGCGGGTGGTCAGGTCGGCGAGGGCGGCGGGCAGGGTGGCGTCGGTGAGGGGAATAGGCATGTGTGCTCAAGGTGGGGCGGGAAAGAACGCGTTGGCGAACTGCCTCACCATTTCCACTCCTCTGCATCCCAGTACGAGTGGTTGACCGCTTCCTCATCGAACAGTTGGTCATCACCGCGTTCCGCCATGAGCCTGAAGCCCTCATCCCACCCGGCACGCGGGAGTTGAAGTGCGTCTGCGATCGGGCGATCCCGTTCCATGGAGAACCGAAACTCCTTGCCCATCCGTTTCCCCTCGCATAGCTCCAGAGGTGGATCATCCTGGATCAGAGGTGCGCGGCCAACGCTCGCATGCTTTTACACCCGATCATCTTCCTCCGGCTCAACATCCGGCACTTTCGCCAAGGCCGCCTCGAATTTCGCGCGATCACCCCGGCGCGCGCGCATGACGAGATAATCTTCGGCCAGCAATGCCGAAAGCTTCTCGGCCAAGGCCAGTGTGATGAGTTGATTGACGGATACGCTCTCCTGGCGTG
>JALOOE010000594.1 GCA_025454565.1 Anaerolineae bacterium | reverse complement strand
GACACCAGCGGCAGCGCGGACGGCCGAAGCGCTGGCGATACCGATCCGCACCCTGGAACGCTGGCGCCAGTGGTGGCAGGCACAGTTCCCTGTGACCCCGCTGTGGCAGGCGCAGTGCGCCCGCTTCATGCCCCCCGTCGCGACCCATCGACTGCCCGGTGAACTGCTGCGCCTGCTGCTCTTTCTCACGCCGCTCACCGTCCGGCCCCTGATCGTCGTCGGAGAGGGGCGGTGATCGCCCGCAGAGGATGCGGATAGCCAACGACGGCGAAGGCCACTAGCCTTCACTCCCAGTTGCGGTGCCCCCGGCGCCGCCCACCGGGAGACCTTCTTGAACTCTGTGACCGATCCAGCCAAGCGCGATCGCTGGGCGCGCCTGCGCTTCTCGATCATTGGCCCACTGCTCGCCGCACCGCCGTCTAACGGCGAATTGCAAGTGGCGCTCAAATCCCTGGCCGCCAAGACCTGGCGCCATCCGCTCGCTGACCAGGAGATTCGCTTTGGCGTCTCGACCCTGGAGCGCTGGTACTACGTCGCCAAATCGGCACGTGACCCGGTCGCCGCCCTGAGGAACCGCTTGCGCGATGACATCGGACGCTTTCCCAGCCTCGCGCCCCAGGCCATCGAAGTCCTTGGCGCCCAGTATCGCGAGCACCCGGGTTGGACGATGCAACTGCATGCCGACAACCTCCGCGTTGCCTTGGCCGGCAGCGAGGTCACTGTCCCCTCCTATCCCACGATCCGGCGTTACCTCACGGCCCACGGCCTGTTCCGTCAGGCTCGGCCCAAACGCGCCAGCGAAGGCGCGCTGATGGCCCGCGACCGGCTCGAACGACTGGAGGTCAGAAGCTTCGAGGTCGATCACGTCAGTGCGCTGTGGCATCTGGATTTCCATCACGCGTCACGCAAGGTACTGGGGCGCGCCGGCCACTGGGTCAAGCCGCTGCTGCTGGGCGTCATCGACGATCGCTCGCGTCTGGTCTGCCATCTGCAATGGTATCTCTTTGAGACCGCCGAGAGCCTGGTGCATGGTCTCTCGCAGGCGTTCATGAAGCGCGGTCTGCCGCGCGCCCTGATGACCGACAACGGTGCGGCCATGCTGGCCGACGAGACCGTCAGTGGCCTGGCCGCCCTGGGGATCGTGCATCAGACGACGCTGCCGTATTCGCCGTATCAGAATGCCAAGCAGGAATCCTTCTGGGGTCGTGTCGAGGGGCGCCTGATGGCCATGCTCGAAGGCGAGGAAGCCGTCACCCTCGATCTGCTCAATCAGGCCACCCAAGCCTGGGTCGAGCAGGAATATCACCGAACGCTGCATTCCGAGATCGCTGCCACTCCCCTCGCGCGCTACCTGGCCGGCCCCAATGTCCGTCGCGACTGCCCTACGGCGGCGGAGCTGGCAGCGGCATTTCGCATCCAGGTGGCGCGTCGGCAACGGCGCTCCGACGGCACGGTGAGCCTGGCCGGCGCCCGGTTCGAGGTGCCTGCGCGTTATCGCCACCTGACCGTGGTTCATCTGCGTTACGCGCGCTGGGATTTGACCCGGGTGGACCTGGTCGATGCCCGTGCCGGCCAGATTCTCTGTGCCCTGCGTCCACTGGACAAGTCGGCCAATGCCGATGGTCAGCGCCGAGCGCTTCTGCCTGCCGCCGCCCGGGCGACCGATGCGCTGCCGATACCGCCTTCCGGCATGGCGCCCCTGTTGCGCCAGTTGATCGCCGAGTATGCCGCGACCGGCTTGCCGCCCGCTTACCTGCCCACCCATGACAAGGACGGCGCATGAACCCGACACTGCTGGCCCTCTATGGGCTGAAATGGAATCCCTTCTCGCCAGAGTTGCCCACCGAGGCCGTGTATGTGCCGCCCAAGGTCGAGAACTTCTGCTGGCGCATCGAGCAGGCGCTGATTCGCGAAGGCGGCTTTGCGATGATCCATGGCGATCCCGGCACCGGCAAGAGCGTGACCTTGCGTCTCTTGGCACAGCGTTTGTCGCGCTTGCCGGATATTACCGTCGGCGTGTTCACCCATCCGCAGAGTTCCCTGGTGGATTTCTATCGGGAGTTGGGCGATATCTTCGCGGTGCCGCTCAAACCCCATAACCGCTGGGGCGGGTTCAAGTCCTTGCGCGAGACGTGGTTCGCGCATCTGGAGACGACGCGCCGTCGTCCGGTGCTGCTGGTCGATGAGGCACAGGAGATGGCGCCGGCTACGCTCTCGGAGTTGCGCCTGCTGGCCAGCGCCCGTTTCGATTCGCAGCCGCTGTTGTGCGTGGTGTTGGCCGGGGATGCACGCCTGCCCGAGAAACTTCGCCGTGAGGATCTGGTGCCTTTGGGCAGTCGTATCCGTACCCGCCTGGCGACGGAGCACGCTTCGAGCGAGGATTTGCTGGCCTGTCTTGATCATCTGCTGGCCGAGGCCGGCAATGCGAGCCTGATGACGCCAGCCCTGCGCCATACGCTGTGCGATCACGCCGCCGGCAACTACCGCATCCTGACCACGCTCGCCGCCGAACTCTTGTCGACGGCGGCGCAGCGTGAGCTGCCGTTGCTCGATGAGAAATTGTATCTGGAGGTCTTTGCTCCGTTGGATCGTGTGTCACCTCGCCGGGCGAGTGCGAGCCGATGAGAACGCCCTCCTTCATGCGCTCCGATCCCGATCCCGTAACCGTCACCCTCAACCTGCCTGTGCTCGATGATGCCGCGGCCGTCATGATCTACAACTTCCTGTGCGAACTCGTCGATCGCTTCGATGCGCACTATGGCGTACAGATTTGTCGCTTCTACGCGCTACAGGACGCCGCCAATAGCAAACCCCCTCCCGTGACCCCTCCCGACGACATACCGTTCTGACTACTCCCTCAGCAACTCCACCATAGACAACGCCGGCTCCTTTTGTCGGCGTTGCGCATCCTGCCTACCCCACAAATGCCCATCACCAAGCACGAACATCGCACCATCAAATCAGGTGACCACACTCACTCACCTCGGGCACCCG
>JALOOE010000593.1 GCA_025454565.1 Anaerolineae bacterium | reverse complement strand
GCTCCCGCGCCTGCTCGGCGGTCTCGTAGGTCTGGCGCAGCACCGCCACATCCAAGGCGGCGTTGAGCTTCTGCTGGGCCCCGTAGGAGGCCCCGACGATCTGCGCCAGGCCGCTGAGCTCCAGGAATCGGCACACCAGCCGCACGCCGCCCCCGGCCAACAGGGTGATGACGAAGTGCGCCGCAATCTCCAGCGCATGCAGCCACTCGACCCCCTCGGGGGTCTTCGCAAAAGCGGCCAACGCTGCTGGCGCCGCCCCGACCGAGCACTCCGAGCGCCAGTCGCGCAACGTACTGCGCGCCACTCCCGCCACGGCGGCCGCCTCCCGCTCAGGGCAGCCGGCCTCCAGCGCCGCCTGCGCCTCGGCCAGCGCTTGCGCCCGCTCCAGGCGTCTTCGCCGCCTCATCGCGGCGAGCCGACCCGCGCCGACAGCCGAGCCCGTGGCGCCGCCGCCCGCTCTCCGCTACAGTGTCCCATAGCAGAATCTCCGCGAACCTCTTCCGACTCTGGGTGAGTTAACGCCCACAAGAGTAGGAAATCGCGGAGATTCTGTCACCCGATCTCGGCCTTACGCCCTACTGGCGCAGTCGGTCTTGGACGGAACGATGATCAAGGCCTGCGCCGCGACGCAGGCTCTTCAACTACCGGGCGAGTGCGGCGCGACCCGCGGCGGCAGCGGAACTGGCCTGCCGCCTCGACCTAGACTCTTCATGCTGTAACCGGTGGCCTTTTGGCCCATCCATCCTCCAGTCGGTAGCATTCGGGTCTGGAACTCCTCGCTACGGGCGAGCGCTGGCTGCGCAGCCCTGGGGTTGGCGTTACGGGGGTCGAGGACCTAGGCCAGGACCTCACTGTCGCGGAGGCGGGCGGGGGGCTCGTTGTAGGCGCGCGTTAGCTCATACTCCGCGTCGACAAGGCCGGATGACCTGCGGTTCAGTAGAGGCGGCGAGATACGCCGGGCAGTGGTGGGCTGACCGCGCAACGGCGGATTTCATACCCTGGGGTGTTGGCTGATATTGAATTCCACGATTGTGCTGCGAACCAAGCTGTACGCGCCTATAGCGGGCCGTGATCTGATTGCCCGACCACGCTTGTGCGCGCTTCTTGGCGGTGAAGGGGAAGCGCCTCTGACGTTGGTGGCGGCGCCCGCCGGTTACGGCAAGAGCCTGGCGGTGGCCCAGTGGATCTCCGCGCTGCGAACCCCGGCTGCCTGGCTGTCCCTCGACGTCACGGAGACAGAGCTGGCGGAGTTCCTGCGCTACCTGGTCGCCGCGGTTCGGTCGCTACACCCCGAAGCCTGTGGCGGGACCGATGCATTGCTCGACGCGCCGACCCTCCCCCCGCTCCCGGTTGTCAGTGCCACACTGGTTAACGACCTCGACCTCATTGACGCACCGTTTCTGATCGTTCTGGACGACTATCACCGCATCGGTACCGAATCCGATGTCCACGCCGTCATTGAGCGCCTTCTACGCCACCCACCGCGCGCCCTGCGTCTGGTCATCGTGACGCGGAGCGAGCCGCCGTTGGACCTTGCACGACTGCGCGCTGCTGGCCGCCTGGCCGAGGTAGCGGAACGCGACCTGCGGTTTACCGATCACGAGGCCACCGCGCTGCTTGAGCAGGTCACCGGTGGTCCGGTCGATGCCGACACGCTGCGCGGGTTGCAAGACAAGCTGGAGGGCTGGGCGGTCGGCCTGCGGCTGGTGGCTTTGGCCACGCGCAATCTTGAGGATCTGCGAAGTCTGCCGCGCAAGCTGCGGGTTGGCATCGAGTCGGTCCGCGCGTATCTGGTTCAGGAGGTCATCGCTGCTCAGCCTGCACCGTTGCGGGACTGGATTCTACAGATCTCGATCCTCGATCGCTTCTGTGCCGAGCTATGCACGGCGGTCTGCGCGCCCGAACCCCAAAACACGTCAGCCGCCCTTACGGTCCACGATCTCCTACAAAGGTTGCAGCGGTCCAATCTCTTTGTTGTGTCGCTGGACGATCAGGGTCGATGGTTTCGCTTTCACCACCTATTCCAGCAAGAGGTCCAAGCGCAATTGCAGCGTCGCCTGGATCGGGAAGCGATCACGACGCTGCACCGCCGTGCCAGTGCCTGGTTCGCCGACGCTGGGTTGATCGACGAGGCCATCCAGCATGCCCTTGCCAGCGGCGATGCACTGGGCGCCGCACGGTTCGTCGAGGCGCATCGGTGCGCGGCGGACCAGACGGCTCCCTGGTATCTCTCGGCAAAATGGTTGCCCTACTTGCCCGAAGGTCTGAAGCAAGAGCGTCCCGGGCTGCTGATGGCGCAGGCATGGCTGCTCTTCGGACAGCACAGGCCGGCGGACATTCCATCACTGCTCAAGGCGTTGCAGGCCCTAGGCAAGGTCGCCGAGGGCGAACCACTGCTGCCTGGGGAGGTCGACTTCTTTCGCGGGTTGGCGTCGTACTACGAGGTCGAGAGCGGCCTCAGTCGGGACGCCTTCGCTGAAGCCCTGACGCGGCTACCCGAGTCTTCCGGCATGATGCGCAGCACGGCGTGCCTGTATTACGCCGGTGCGCTACAGAAGGCCGGACAGGCGGATCAAGCCGTGCGTCTGTTGAGGGGATTGACACGCCAGGACAGTGACAGCGTGAGTCCCGCGATGGCTCACGCGCAGATGGGTCTGCTCGCCGTCCATCTGTTCGAGGCAGACCTGGGTGGGGCGCAGCGTGAAATTGAGCTTGCCGCCGGCTTGCCTCTCCAGAGCGCCGCTGCGATCACGCGAGGGCTCTTTCACTACCTCGCCGCCAGTGTCTGTTTCCATCGCAATGAATTCGCCGAGGCACTGCGGCGCCTGCAA
>JALOOE010000592.1 GCA_025454565.1 Anaerolineae bacterium | reverse complement strand
GTCTTGATCGAGACCGGCTTCCACATGATCCGGCGGCGCTCGCTGGTGTTCGTCATCTCCGATTTCATCAGCGCGCCCGGCTGGGAGAAACCGCTCTCGCTGCTAAACCGCAAGCACGAGGTATTGGCTGTTCGGCTGTGGGATCAAAGCGAGAACGAGCTGCCCGACGTCGGTCTGGTGCTGATGCAGGATGCCGAGACCGGCGAGCAGACCTGGGTCGACACCCACGATGCCCGGTTCCGCCGCCGCTTCGCCGAGGTCGTGCAGCGGCGACAGGTCAACCTGGACGCCGCCTTTCGCAGCGCCGGCGTGGATGTGCTGGCGCTTTCCACTGAGGATGACCTGGTGCGAGCGATCGTCCAGTTTGCGGCGCAGCGCAAGCAACACAAACAGATTACCGGCAGATAGCAACGACCATTTGCCTTCCTGATTCGAGGCGCTTATGCAATTCCAGTGGCCCACCATGCTATGGACGCTGCTCGCGATCCCACTGCTGATCGCGCTCTACATCCTGGCGCAACGCCGGCGACGGCGCTACGCGCTGCGCTATGCCAGCCTGTCGCTGGTGAAAGAGGCGCTGGGGCGCGGGCCGGGCTGGCGGCGCCACTTGCCGCCGGCGCTCTTCCTGGTTGCCTTGACCTTCATGCTGATTGCGCTCGCGCGTCCCATGTCGGTGGTCACCCTACCGAACGATGAAGGCACCGTGATCCTCACGATGGATGTGTCGGGCAGCATGCGCGCCGACGATCTCAAACCCACGCGCCTCGACGCGGCCAAAGTGGCCGCGCGTTCCTTCATCGAAAAACAGCGGAATGGGGTCAAGATCGGGGTCGTCTCGTTCAGCGACAACGCGTTCCTGGTGCAGGCCCCCACCACAGACAAAGAAGCCGTCATCGCCTCGATCAACCGGCTGACGCCGCAACGCGGCACGGCCATCGGCAGCGCCCTGCTGACTTCCCTCGACTCTCTGTTCGAGGATGCGTTCACCGAGGGCAGTCCGCCCTCCTCGCCCAACCAGCCGACACCCACGCCGGAGCCGTCGCCGACGCCGCTGCCCAAGGGGGTTTACGAGCCCGCGATCATCGTGTTGCTGACCGACGGCGAGAGCAATCGCGGGCCGCGGCCGATGGATGTGGTGGATCGCGTATCCGCGCGCGGCATCCGCGTCTACACCATCGGCGTCGGCAGCGTGGAGGGCACGGTGCTCCGCACCGGCGGCCGCGCGATGCGCGTGCGCCTGGATGAGGAGGTTCTCAAACGCGTCGCCGAAGCAACCAACGGCGCCTATTTCAACGCCTCCAACGAGACCGATCTGCGGTCGATTTACGAG
Organism: Anaerolineae bacterium; assembly: GCA_025454565.1. Lineage (GTDB taxonomy): Bacteria > Chloroflexota > Anaerolineae > CG2-30-64-16 > CG2-30-64-16 > JALOOE01. The sequence continues at coordinate 1,975 of JALOOE010000592.1, read as the reverse complement.
AACCTGACCACCCAAATCGTGTTCCGCAAGCAAGAGACCGAGATCACCGCGTTATTCACCGGCGCGGCAGTCATCTTCTCGATCCTCGCCGGCGCGCTATCGCTGCTCTGGTTCAATCGCTTGCCCTGACGTCCACCTGTCGGGCTCTGGCCGGTCTGAGACCGAGCCAGGGTGATTATCCTTCACGCGTCCGTCGTCCAAAGATGACGCCGCGCATACCGCACTTACATGCTTTCAGTTACAATGTCATCGTTTCCGTGCGCCACGGTCGCCAGCCGGCAGAGGGCGCAGTGTCAAGATGCGAAGGATGGATGCCATGTCTCGTGCGATGAATCGACGTGTATTCCTGAAAGGTCTGCTTGCTGTGTCGGCCAGCGGCGCCGCATTGAGCGCCTGTGCGCCCAAGCCTGCCCCCACGCCGACCGCGATCCCGCCGACGGTCGCCCCACCAACCACCATACCGCCGACCGCGGCGCCGCCACCTACGACTGTCCCGCCCACAACCGTACCGCCGACCGCCACCGCTATCCCGCCGACGGCGACGGTTGCGGCGGTTCCCAGTGCTGCGCCCTCAGCCACCGCCGTGCCGGCGGCCACCGCCGCGCCCAAGGCTGCTGCGCCTGCGGCTGGCGCCTATCTGGCGGTCGCCAAGGGAGCCAACGCCGACCCCCGCGAGATCACGCGGCGCGCCATCGCGGCCATCGGCGGCATCGAGCGCTTCGTCAAGAAGGGCAACGATGTCATCATCAAGCCCAACGTTTGTACGGCCTATTACCCCTTCGAGTATGCCGCCACCACGAACCCGGAAGTGGTCGCAGCCATCGTCCAGCTCTGCCTGGAAGCGGGGGCCAAGCGCGTCCGGGTCATGGACTTCCCCTTCGGCGGCTCAGCGCAGGCCAGCTACGACAAGAGCGGCATCGGCGCGGCGGTGAAAACGGCGGGCGGCGCGATGGAAGCGATGAGCAACCTGAAATTTCGCGACGTGCAGATCCCACAGGGCAAACGGCTCAAGCAGTGGAAGGTTTACGGCGATATCCAGGACGCCGACGTGGTCATCAATGTGCCGATTGCCAAAAATCACAGCGGCGCGACGCTGACCCTGGGCATGAAAAACCTGATGGGCGTGGTGCTTGACCGCAACGGAATGCACTCGCGCGGGCTGCACCAATCGATCGCTGACATCAACACGGTCGTTCGCCCACAACTGACGGTCGTGGACGCCATCCGCATCCTGACGAACAATGGTCCCACCGGCGGGAATCTGAACGACGTCAAGAAGCTCGATACAGTCATCGCGAGCGCTGATATCGTCGCTGCCGATGCCTTCGCCACGACCCTGTTCAACATGAAGCCCGCGGACATCGATTACATCCGGTTCGGCGACGAGATGGGCCTGGGGAAGATGGATCTGAAGTCGCTGAAGATCGAGCAGATCACTGTTTGATTGCGTATTGCGTGGTGCGTATTCTGAGACGCAGTACGCAATACGCAATACGCCTTATTGAAAGACTTCCATGCGCGCATCGACCTTCCGTCGCATCCGCCCGTGGGTGCAGCTTGCCGCGTTCCTCCTGTTTCTCTACCTGCTGATCCGCGCCGGGCAGACCGGTTTCCTGCCGGCCGATCTCTTCTACCGGCTCGATCCGTTGGCTGGGCTGGCGAGCATGATCGCGGCGCGGCAGATCATTGCGGCGCTGCTGATCGGCACGCTGGTTGCGCTGGTCGCGGCGTTCGTGTTCGGACGCGCCTGGTGCGGGTGGATCTGTCCGCTCGGCACCGTTTTGGACTGGGCGCCCGCCCACAAGCCCAAACTCCACGAAGTTGACCCGCGGCCGTGGCTGCGCAAGGTCAAGTATTTCGTCTTGTTGCTGATCCTGCTGCTGGCGCTGCTGGGCAACATGACCCTGCTGATCCTCGACCCGATCACGCTGCTCTATCGGACGATCACGACCGCCTTCTGGCCGGCGCTCGACGC
>JALOOE010000039.1 GCA_025454565.1 Anaerolineae bacterium | reverse complement strand
TTCGCGCAGGCGGTCGAGCTCTTCGCGCGGGATGCCGGGGATCACGCTTTGCATGCCCGGAGTCAGGTCCAGAGGCCGGGCGCCGCGCGCGCCGGGTGGCGGCTGGTCGCCGTAGCTGACCACGCCGCGCTCGTCGACCCACTTGTAGACCTGCGCCAGCGCCGGCGCCGTGGCGCCGGCCAGGCAGGCGAGATACGCGGGCAGCAGGCGGGAGAGCATCGGCGAGGCGGGCAGCGCGGCAGTGCGTTGCGTCACCGCCCATACCATCGTGGCCCCGCAGGTCGGTGGCGGTCAAGCCCATACCATCGTGGCCCCGCAGGTCGGTGGCGGTCAAGCCGGTCGAGCGGCCGGCCGGCGCCCGATGCGCGAACGTTCGGTATCGGTGGCGGAGAGAGTGTCTGTCAAGCCCCAGCATTGGCGCGGGTTGCCAAGGGGTCGCGGTGCTGACCCCCGCGTGATCCGCCACGGGTTTCAAGCGAAGTAGGCGGCACCCGCGGCGCAGCCCCCCTCGAGTTTGAAGACCCCCACCCGGGGCACCCGTAAACGAAAAGCGACCGGGGGGTGGGTGGAACAGAGTGGTCACCTTCACAGCCCGCGCCTAGTACCCGGCAATATTTTTTCCGGGTCGATTCCGCGCACCCGGCAGGCCATCGTGCCGGCGGTCCTCGGGCACGGCGTGGGCGGGGTCAACGGCGGCTTTGTTCGTGGCGGCGGACTTCGCAGAACGGCCATGACCTGTCGGTCGCCAAGCGTGACTGTGTTCGCTCCAGAACTGTCGTCAGCACCAACAAAAAGCCCGCCGATGTGGCGGGCTTGTCGTCAGGCGTTGCCGATTACTGCTTGCGCCTGCGCGAAGCTGCCAGACCGGCGAGGCCGAGGCCGAGAAGGGCGAGGGTGCCGGGTTCGGGGGCGCCGTTGATGGTGATGTTATCCAACGCAAAGCCGCCCGTGAATCCGGCTTCCTGACCGATCGTCACTCGATCGAACGAGGCTGCTTGAAGATAGACTGGCGCCGACGACGAGGGAGAGAACACGAAGCTATCCACCTGAGTTGCGCCCAAATAGAAGGTCACCGGGAAATTCCCTGTCTGGTCTATGTGGGAGTAGCCAAACAGGGTCTGCGGGTTGGCAAAGTTGATGGTGAACAGCGGATTGCCGCCGCTTGTTCCATTGTCGATAGGATCGCCAACTCCTACTACCGACAGGGAGCCGCGGACTGATGCCAGAGCTTTTCCGTCCGTATTCGTGTCTAGAGCATCGCCGGCCGACGTGCCGTTTGCCACGCTCACAGAACTTATTCCGATAGAAGTGAAGTAGGGGTCCGTCGTGGAAATCGGTCCGGTTGAAAGGGACTCGAAGTTCAATACGACCGGGTTTGAGAAAGCGCCGATTGAGACGATCGTTGCCGCATTGACTGTCGACGCCGCCAGTGCCAGACAGCCAAGCGCCAGCAAGTGACCCGCGCCGCGGGGTGTCGCCAAAGCGGCGCCCGCAAGGAAGTTCGAGTTGGTTCGATTCATCGCTATTGACCTCCCCTTGTTAGACCGTTTCTTTGGGAAAGCAAGATATGTGCCTATTCGAATTTTCCTGCGTTAAATCAGTGGTTTGTGCGGCAAAATGAGAATGACTTGGTCGGCGACTGGTGCGGTTGTAAGAAATCTCGACGCTTCGCGGCCCCCGTGTGCCGGACCCGAGAGGCGTCCGGCACGAAGGTGGCACGTGTCCTTCTGCCGTCGCCGGGTACATGTCCACCGCTCGCCGCCCGCGCCCTGAACAACCGCGCCCCGCGATCTGTTCACGACGCTCTCAAGGCGGTTTACCGGAGCGGATAGATCTCCGCGTTCATTCCCGCCACCGGCCCGCCCAAATGACTGGTCCTCCTGAAGCCCAACAGCCGCAGCGGGTCGGACCCGGCTGTTCCGACCGGCCGGTAAGGGGAGCCTCCGACCATCCCGCCGGACCCCTGCGGACAAGCCGACACCGACGGCATCGAAGTCAGCGACGAGTAGGGCGTCATGCCGGCGAAGTACGAGCGCCGCAAGTAGTTGTAATTGCTACCCTTCCCATTAGAATTTCACTATGTGAATTTCTACCGTAGAAGGGAGTAGACGCCATGGCACTCGGACGGAAGACAGGCGGGCGGACGGCCGGCACCCCGAACAAGCGCACCCAGGACGTGATCGAGCGGCTGGCGGCGTTGAACTGCGACCCAATCGCGGGCATGGCCCGGATTGCCATGGACGAGGCCAACTCGCCGGAGTTGCGCGGCCGGATGTTCAGCGAACTGGCGCAGTACGTCGCCCCGAAAAGGAAGGCGGTCGAGCACTCTGCCAGCGAAGGCAGCGGCGAGATCCTCATCTCCTGGTCGGCGCCCGCCGCGCCGGCGCTGGTCGAAGAGGGTTGAAGTACCCCGCCCAGGGTCGAATCATCTGGACCCCGCCCCTTGCGTGAACGGAAGTCGACGCCGGGGTACTGAGCCTCCACGTACCGGTACCCGCACGGACCGAGCCGCGAAAGAAAACCCGCCACGCGGGCGGGTCCTCTTGAGCATCAGCAACCTACCGCTTGCGTCGCCGATTATTGCTTGCGCCTGCGCGTAGCTGCCAGACCGGCGAGGCCGAGGCCGAGAAGCCCGAAGGTGGTCGGTTCGGGGAGCGCTCCGATCGTCGCAACGCCGCCAGTGGTATTGCTCGCGCTTGCGGTTGCGGTGAGTGTGTAATCGAACGTAGCCAAAGTGACGTAGCTCGTGACGACGGCAAAGTACTGCACGCCGGCGCTTAGTGACAAGTTACTGATGAGTGCATCAAGAAAATTGCTGCCTACATTCCTGTCATCGTTTCTGGCATAGCAGTTCGTCACGGCGTTGGCGGGATCGAACGAAGGGAAGTAGATCGTTAAGAAGCTGTCCGACGCCGGCGATGACGCGATCCCAATGTCAAATCCGCCGGTAACCGATACAGAAAGCGGATAAATGTCGTAGTACACGCTTGCGCCACCGGAGTGCACTAGGCAACCTGTATTTCCGTTCCCGTAGCGCCAATAAGTCGGGTCGGAACTTGTCAGACTGCCTGAGACTGTGGCTGCCGATACAGGTGGTGCAACAGCAAGGGCCACCAGTCCGACCAAGATCGCCGCTGCCCAAGTTCTCGCCCCCATGATCGCCTCCCCCTCGATGCCCTTATCGCCGCATAGTGCGGTCAACGCCGATCGCCCCATTGACGCAGGGCAGACCCGGCTCAGGTGCGCCGCCCCTAACCTTCGACCGCATCAACGCGCCGACAGTAAGCGCCGCGGAAGCGGGGCCGCCATTAGGCGTTGCGGATTGCTGCTTGCGCCTGCGCGTATCGGTTTTCCGTCAAGGCTCAGGCGTAGGTTGATGGAGTCGCGGGCAACTATCCTTCTACCGCAAACCGCTTGCGCATGTAGTCGAGCGCTTCCTGTTCGGCTTGATGCACAGCCTTCTGCGTTCCGACCATCTTCTGCGCCGCGTCGAGCAACACCTGCCTGCGGCTCTCGTCACGCTTCGCTAGCCTACCCACCGCCAATCTGAACGCTTGCAGCGTTGGCACGTCTAGCGTTGCAAACAGATCGTCAATCTGCTTATCGGTGAGCCGCGAGTCGGCGACAAGCGCCACGCAGGTTTCCCGAATCACCGCCTTCTCCGCCGCACGTAGTTGGCCATCCGCCTTGCCGAGGTAGAGGAGTGCCCGCAGCACGTCGTACTCGTCTTCCATTAACCTGTCGCGGCTACGCTCAGGCGATTCCTCGTAACGCTTGGTCAAGTAGGCACGCACATCCTCGATCACTTCGCCAGTTTCCTCGTCGATGCAGCGCTTGATTCGGTCGGTGCGGAATGTGCGTGTCGCACCGCGCATATGGCAATGCCCGATGAGTAGGCATGTGTCGCCGAAACTCCCGAACTCTCGGACATCGACCGTGCGGCTGCTTGCCTTGCGATTTCCGTCAACGTAATCGAGCTTTAGCCGCGCCTTGACGTTGATCGGGTGCTGCACCTCCCAGAAGCTGCCTTCCCAAGCGTCCTTATCGACTTCCTCTGCTGCCGTTTGCCGTGGGCGGTCTTCCTCATAGGTGATCTTGACCTTGACAGGGATTTCGATTGGCTCCTGCGCCTTCTTCTTCGAGCGCAGCGCACGAAACAGAAGCCAGACTAGCGCGACAACTACCAGACCGACAAGAAACTCCATGTGCAGCCTCGGGTTGAGCCTAGATCTATGACCCCTTGCCGCCAATTCTGCGAGCCGCGTCTATCCCGGATCGCCCGCCGGTATTGACCAGCTATCGCTTTCGCTGACGCTTGACTGCTAAGCCGGCGAGGCCGAGGCCGAGCAGGGCGAGTGTGCCGGGTTCGGGGACGGTTCCGACGTCGAACTGGAAAGATGGGCCAAACACACCGGCATCCAAGCCTACTTGGCGAAAAGTCGGAAAGCCGAACGAAGCGACCCCATTCGTGCGGTTCTCGATGAAGCCGATGCCCGTCCCAAGGCTGAGGTTAGCCAATGGCACCATAGCGCCAACGATATCGACTTCTTCCGACTTGCCTCCGATCACATATGTCCCAGCCGAAAGTGAAGTGGTACCGGTGAGGTTTGAACTGAATCGAAAGCCGCTGATGAGTGGGTCTGCGGTTCCCGCCGAGACGACTGCACTCATTAAGAGGTTGCCGGCCGTATCCCACATCGCGACTTCGTGCCTGGAGGCCAAGCCGTCATCGCCAAAGTCCCACCATCCCAGTGAACTGACCGTGATTGAATTAGAGGTGCTAAAGGCCCAACCGCGTGTTTGCTCGCTTACGCCAGCACCTCCACCGGTAAAGCCTAGCGCGAGGATGCTGGCCGTGGCCAACGGCGAAGCCACACTGAGGCTGACGCACAACGTGATCCCCGAAACTGTGCGAAGTAGTCCCTCAATCAGGCTGCGCGAAAGTAATCCGACCATATCGACCTCCGTTCTGACTAAGCGATTCGAACGATTGTTGCCAGTTGCGCTGAACAAAGAAGGTCTTGCAATCAACCGCCTTCAACGCGCACTGCAGTAAAGATAAGCAATATTGATTCCATCTATGCATGTGATTGATTTGTATGGACACTGACCGCATGATCCGCCGGGACTGTAAAGAACTTCGACACTCAGCATAGGGAGTCGGTCTCGCGGCAGTAGACGACGACCGGAGGCGCGGTAGCCAACGGTTTCATAGTCCGCGGCTCCCGGCTGCTCTCGAACGCGGGCTGATGCGCTGCGCTGAACGGCCGGTCTGCGCGAGATCGGAAGTCGGCAACGGGGTCGATCACGGCTGTCCGCGCCGCGACCGGCGTCGTCGCCGAAACCGGCCGTAGTCTGGCGCGCCTGCGCCTTTGCCTACTCGTTGCCCCGCATGAGGAACGAGGCCGCTACGATGTCCCCGCACCGGGGAGTGACCGCCGATGTTCGAAGACGAGCTTCCGAAGTGGCAGGAACAGATCGAAGCCGCTCGGCGCACGCAGGAGCGTCTGGGGCCGCTGGCTGCGGAGAAGGCAAAGCAGTACGAGACCCTGACGCTTGAGCAGGCCCTGGCGCGCTGGGCCGAGGTCATGCGGGACGAAGCCGGGTGGGAGCGGTATGACGACGACCTCAAGGCCGACGTGATGGCGCTCTACCAGGCCATCGGAGCAAAGATGAGGGAAAGGGGCCGGGTGCTCCGCGCTGCCGGCTTCGATTACGGCGAGCCGATGCAGTAGCGGCGCCTTTGATGCCCTGCCGGATCTGACTCAGGGCGACGGTCCGGCCGCCGCGGGGTGAAGTGAGCGCGGATGTCGATAGCTCCTTGGATAGTCGTTCTTGTGCTGCTCGCGGCCGCTATGTTGGCCGGTCGGGCGCTCGTGCGCGCATCTGTGCGCGAATTCCTCCTGAACGAAGAGCTTGGCTACTACCGCGAAATTGTCGAGGCGCAGGGCTGGGCGAAGTTCGCCGAGTCGAATGAGGATGAGGCCGGCGCTGAGAACTGGCGTCAAGTCGAACGCACGGCCCGCGAGCGACTGGAGCGATTCAAGCCGGTCGCCCGCCGCTGTGAGGAAGAGAAGGTCAGTTGGGAGCGCATGGTCCATCTGCTGCACGAGCAGGCGCTGTACGAGAAGGGCGCACGGTCGTCATAGGCGACCGGAGAACCCTCGCCGGCCTGAACGAGTCGCCGCCCGCCCACTCTCGCATTTCCAGTTTGTCGGGGTCAACGCCCGCACCGCATCGACCGTATCCACCGGCTTCCCCATCCCATGGCCCTCAAGGGGTCGCCTAGGGTAAACGCTCAGACCGCTGCACCGCCTGACGGCGGTTTGCGGTCTTCGCAGGCAAGCACTATCCGCCCCTTTTGTCGCTTTTGTCGCTTTTGTCGCGTACCTCTGCGCGGTCCATGGCAGCGATCACGTCGCGCACGAACGCCAACGGGTCGCGCGGCGGCGGCACTGACAATTCACAGGTCGCACCGGGGATAGCCAAAGCGATGACATGCGAGCCGTCAGGCAGGGCTTCCGTTTCGATCGCGTAGCGCAGGCCCGGATGTTCCGTCAGCCTCGCAAGCAGCCTGTGCCGGCGAGCTTCGGCCTTCGGATCGTGGAGCGGCAGCACGGGCCGATCCATCTCGGCCCGCGCTTCGGCTCGCTTGGTAGCTTGCCGTGCAAGTTCGAGGTAGCTCATCGTCCTACTGCGACAAAAGCGACATAAGCGACCGAAGTCGGCGAACCGGCGTCAGGCCCGCTTCCAGACCTCGGCCGGTCGGCCGCCGGTTGTTGCCTTCTCGAAGCGGATCAGCCGCCCCTCGGTCAGCAGCCGAAGGGCGGCGTCAATTCGGACCGCCGACTGATGTCGGCCGAAGGCGTCGCGAATGCCGGTCCGCGTCAAGCCGTCGTCGCCAGCGGCACGGATTGTCCGAAGCAACTCATCGGCAACCGGATCGCCGAGGGCCGCGCCGAAGATGAAGCGCGCGGATGCTTCGCAGTAGTCCCACACCGCGAGCGCCGCCAAAAGGTGCGGATTGCCGATCGCGGTCGCGCCGTCGAGCAGCGCATAGTTGAGTGCGAGGCGGATCACTTGGGCTTCGGCCCGTGCGGTCACTGCCCCCAACATGCCGGGCAATCCTTCGGACAAGGTCGGGTAGACGTGCCACCAGGTCTCGCGGGCTACCGGCTCGAACGCCAAGGCATCGACCATCGTCGCCTGCTTCGCCGCCGTCTCTAGCCGGGCGGCGATCGTGGCAACTCGTTCATCAGTCAGCGACGCACCGCCGAAGGGAAGGCACTTCGACCGTTTCGCGGCGACGAACAGGAACCTGTTCGCGAAGCCGTTCGCCCGGTCGGTCGCCGTCAGTTCGGCCCGCAGTTCGTCGGCGGTGATGTGTCCGATGATCCCGACGTGCGCCCCGGTGGCGGTCACGGGGTCATTCTTGGTCAGCGTCGCCAGCCGCCCCGTATCCCACGCTTCGCGAATCGCGACCGACAGCGTATTGCCGGGGCGCGACGTGTTCCGCAAGACCTGGGCGAACTCGGATTCGATCACCAGCAGTCGCTTATCGGCGACCCCTGCATCGTCGCCCAGCGGGTCGCGGACGTGGAACTTCAGCCCTTCGCCCGAAGTCAGACCCGAAGCCGTCGTCGGCCAGCCGGTCGCCAGACTGCCCACGCTTCGCACGCGGCCCCATGACGTGCCCTTGCGCGCCTTCGCGGACTGCCCGACCAGCAGGGCGAACGAGTTCGCGTAGTGCCGGTCACCTTCGATCCGCACGTGCGCCTTGCGGCCCGCCATAACGCCAAACGCGACCAACGTCTGCACCAACAGAGCGGCGGGGTCGGCCTCGGTGTGCGGCTCGATGTCGCGCACGATGTCGCCCGCCAGGCCATGCAGCGCTTCGGGCTTCAGTTCCGGCCACACGGGCGCGTCGTCGGCCGAATCGGCGGCGATGGGCGCTTGCTTCTGGCTTGCGGCGATGCGCTCGGCAAGGGCCGCGTTATCGAACGTGGTTTCACGCAGCATGGTCAAGCTCGGCGAGGAAGTGGGCGATCCGCTCCATGGCGATGCCTGCGCGTTCACGATCATCGTCGTTCGGCGGCGTGCCGGCGGCGACAGCGCCGAGCAGCACGTACGCCACCATCAGTTCGCCGCGCAGCGCCGCAATAACATCGCGCACGGACCAGGGCTGACGGATGCGGGGGCGGAACTGGTCCGCGGCCCCGTGGCCGATCAGCTTCGTGGGGAACAGGTCGGCTAGTTCAAGCCCCACGGCTGCGACAATCGCTTGCGCGTCGCAGCCGGCAAAGCAATGGACGAGCAGCCGGCCGTCGTCCGCCTCGCCGATCGCCAGCGAGCGCGTGCCATGTTGTGATTGATGGGCCGGACAGATCGCGCGCCACTTGGGCGCGCGCCCTTGCAAACCATCGAGGCGGCACAGCAGTGCATCGGCGGTCATTCCGCCACCCGCAGCATCGATTCGCTCGGTTCGACTGACAAACCGTCCGCCGTGCCCCGCGCCAGCGGCCTGTCGGCAGGCGCTGGGGTTGCTATTCCGCCAGCCGGTCCGCCTTTCGCCCCCCGGCGCTGGGCTCTTCCGGCCCGTAGGGTCTCCGGTTCTGGCGCATGCGCCGTGTCGGCCGCGAGTCGTTCGACGAACTCGGCAACATCGCTTGCTCGATAACGAACGCAGCGGCTGGCAAGAGTGATCGCGGATGGAAAGTCGGGCCGCGCACGTAAGGCGTACACCGTTCGCTTGCTGACGCCAAGGGCGGCGGCGACTTCGCGGATATCGATCAGGAGTTTCATCGGCTTGTGCAACGTCGCGCTAAACACAAACCGATGGTGCCGGGCCGCGCAAGTCTGCGCCGGGCTTCCCGCGACAAACCCGATTTCGCGGCGTTATCGCGAGGCCCGGGCCGCCGGGTTCTTGTAGCCAATCAATCCGTCGAATCGCTCGACCAGCACTGCCGTCACCCGTGGTGAGTCAACGATGTGCTTGATGGACTCCGCGAACAGTCTTTCCGCCTCCTGCATTCCCAGGTAGTTGTCGTTCTTCGGAAAGCGCTTGCGCCCGGCCGGCGGTGGCGCTCGCAGTTCGTCGCGCCAGCGCTCAAGTTCTTCGGCGAGAGTGACGAACCTGGCACCGCTCGCGCTGCTCACCAAGCCGACAAAGGGAGGACTAACACCCGCTTTTTTGAGGGCAAGCAATTTATCGATCAAGCCCGCGGCCTGATCACGCTTCTCTTTTGTTGCTGCCCTTGCACGCTTCCCGTTGGCCTCAAACCAAGCCAGGGTTCGCGCGAGCAGGTAGATGAAGTGCGCCTCTGCCTCCGGCTTCTTCAATGGGTTGCTCTCAGCGGCCTGCTTGCGCGCGTCATCGAACGAGGCCCGTAGCGCACGAAAGTGTGCTGACGATTTCAGTTTCCGATGGGCTGCGTTCGCCTCCAGCTCAACTTGGAAGCGTGCCTGCAGCGCGACGCGGTGCCTTTCTTCCTGTCGGACGCGACGTGCTGTGTCCGCTACGTCGTTTATCTCATCGGCGTCATACCCGCCTAGCAGGCCGACAACCCGGCGCTTTCGCAAAGGCACCGGCTCTTCGACTCGCGCGGCATCGTCCGGCGGAAGCAGTTCAGACGGCTTCCAGAGTCCGATCAAACCATCGAACGGCGAGCGTTGAATCTCGTCGGCGAACTTCTGCGCCAGTTTGGAAAGCTCGAACAGTTGCGCCGCAGTCGGCAGTTGCGGTTTCCGTGGCTGAGGCATGCGGTGCTGCGCAAGTTCAACGACGTTGCTTGCCGCAGCCTTGCCGGCGCAGTAATCCGCCCACAGTGCGAGCAATGCGCGCCGCTCGGCGGCGAACTGCGCGCGGTTGTACGCGGCCCGTACCCGGTCGCCTTCGCGATGCGCGAGGCAGGCTTCGATGACTTCGCTGCGCGCCGCGCCGGTCTCGTTCGCCCAGGTTGAAAACGAAGCGCGGCAAAGTCCGTGCACCGTGGTTCGCTTGTCGGCGTCCATCCGCCGCAGCAGCGTCAGCATCGCCATGTTGGACAGCGGCGTGGCCTTGTCGGTCGGACTCGGGAACGGATGCGATTCGCCGCCATATTCCTGCGTGGACTTGGCGATCTCGACAGCACGCGCCGACAAATAGACCGTATGCGCCTCGCCGCCCTTCATCCGCGCAGCGGGCACCGTCCATAGTCCGGCGTCTAGATCAAACTCGCCCCAGGTCGCGCCGATCACTTCGCCGGTACGTGCGGCGGTCAATACAGCGAATTCCAGTGCACGCGCGGCGATGCCTTTCTGCTCACGCAGCCGCGCCATGAAGGCCGGCACTTCGACGAAGGGCAATGCGGTAAACGATCCGCGCTCGCGCCTGCTCTTCGCCTCGTGCAGCTTGCGTGCCGCTGCGTCGGCAGGGTTGCCGCTGCACCATCCGCGAAACTCGGCATCGCCGAAGATCGCACGCAACCGCTGGACGATCCGGCTGGCCGTCTCGGGCACGCGGGCCGAAATGTCGATGAAGAAGTCCAGCAACGCCGGGGCGGCGATGCTGTCGATAGGCGCGTGCCACAAGTTCTCGGGCACGTGGTTTTCTAGCGACGTGATCCACTGCGCGCCATGCTTGGCGCTGCGCGTGGGTTCGATCACTCGTTCGTGATACTGGCGGGCGACGCGGGCCAGCGTATGCCGCTCGGCCTGCTGCTCCGCCTTCCTTGCCTCGGCCTTGCGCTGCTCGGCCTCGCGCTGCTGGCGGGCGTGGTCGATGGGGTCGATCCGGTCGCGCAGCAGTCGGCGGGATTTCTCGGCTTCGTCGCGCGCCGTGGTCAGGCTCTTGCCGGCCTCGGTGATGTTGTTGCGCACCGCCACGCCTAGACCCTGCTCGCGGCGCTTGCCGCTCGGCGACGTGAAGCGATACACCCACGAGGCGCGATTCGCGTTGACCCGCAGCATCAGGCCGTCGCCGTCGCTGTGATCGCCGTCGGCGGCGACATGCACCTGCCGCGCGGTGAGTAGATTGCGTGCCATGTGAAACCCTCCGTTCCAACCCCCGCCTGATCCGCCAGTAGTACGCGCATCGGGGTGCACTGCGCGGCAACCGCCGTGCACGGTCAGTATTGTCAAGGTGGGCTTTTGTCCCGTCAAATCAACGGGTTAGCTGCACTGTCTTGCACCGCCTTGGCGGAGAGAGTGGGATTCGAACCCACGATAGGTTATTCACCTATACACGCGTTCCAGGCGTGCGCCTTCAACCGCTCGGCCATCTCTCCTCGGGGCGTTGCGCGCCGCGGATTATAGGCGGGCGGTCCCTTCTTCCGCTTCGATGCTCGGGAAGGTCACCACGTGGTCGGCATCGAGCCGGATGCCGATCCGCTCGCCCACCGCGTGGTCGTGATGGCTCGGCACCAGCGCCAGCACCTCGCGGCCGCTGTCCAGGCGCAACGTGTAGACGAAGTCGGCGCCGCGGAATGACTTGCCCACCACCTGCGCGGTCATCGCGCTGGCGTCGTCGTGCACCACGTCGTCCGGGCGCAGCAGCACCTCGACGTGGCAGCCGCGGCCGCAGGTGTCGCAGCC
>JALOOE010000591.1 GCA_025454565.1 Anaerolineae bacterium | reverse complement strand
GCGACGCGGGAGTTCGGTTGGGCGCCGAGGGTCGGCGTGCGCGAGGGCATTGCCCGGCTGATCGATTGGGTGCGAGCAAATCCGGAATTGTTTGCGTGAAGATCCTGTTCATTCTGACCTACTATCGGCCCCACGTCAGCGGGCTGACGATCTATGTCGAGCGCCTGGCTCGCGAGCTGGCCCAGCGCGGCCACCAGGTCACGGTGCTGACTTCCCAGTACACCGCCTCGCTGCTGCAGGAGGAACGGCTTGACGGCGTGCGCGTGGTGCGAATGCCGGTCGCGTTCCGGTTCAACAAAGGCGTCCTCATGCCCGGATTCATCCCCACGGCGTGGCGCGAGGTGCGCAGCCACGATGTGGTGAGCATCCATCTGCCGCAGGTCGAGGCGGCGCTGGCGACGCTCCTTGCGCGGCTTGCCGGTCGCAAGCCGATCCTGACCTACCACTGCGATCTGCAAATGCCGCCCGTATGGTACGGCCGGATCATCGACAAGCTGACGTTTTGGGACAATCTGATTGCCGGCAAGCTGGCGGACACGATCGTGGCGTATACCGAGGATTTCGCGCGCCATTCGCCGTTCCTCTCACGATTTGGGATTGCGGAATGCGGAATGCGGATTGGGGACGACGCGCGCGACGCAACAATCCCCAAGCCAAAATCCGAAATCCGCAATGGCAAGGTGCGCGTGATCCTGCCGCCCGTCATCATCCCCGACCCGACTCCGGAAGGGGTGGCGGCATTGAAGGCGCGGGCCGAGTTGAACGGGAAGCAGCGCGTGATCGGTTTTGCGGCGCGCTTCGCCTACGAAAAGGGCGCCGGCTATCTGATCAATGCCATCCCCTACATTCTGGATGCGTTCCCGGAAGTCCGCGTGCTGTTTGCCGGGCCTTATAAGGACGTCATCGGCGAGACGATCTGGGACGAGATGCAGCCGCTGGTCAAGCAGTACGAGCCCTACCTGACCTTCCTGGGCACGTTGAACCCCGCGCAGATGGCCGATTTCTTCCGTGTCTGCGACGTGGTCACGGTCGCTTCGATCAACAACACCGAGTCGTTCGGGCTGGTGCAGGTGGAGGCGTTCATGTGCGGCACGCCCGTGGTGGCGACCGATCTGCCCGGCGTGCGGGTGCCCGTCACCATGACCGGCATGGGCGAGATCGTCCCGATCGCCGATGCGGCCGGACTGGCCGCGGGCGTGATCAAGGTGCTCAAGGCTCGGGAAACATATGTCAAGCCGCGCAGCGAGATCATGCGGACCTTCGAGCTGCAGCGCACGGTCGATGAATATGAAGCGCTGTTTCAGGAGAAGCGGGCCTAAGTGACGGACTATCTCGCCGAACAACTGAAGGAGATGGCCCCACATCGGGCGATATTGCGCGCGGTGGAGTGCAAGTTCATGGCGCGCGTGCCGCTCGTTTCGCCGGTGTTGGACATCGGATGCGGTGACGGCCATTTTGCCTCGATTGCCTACGAGCGGTTGCCGATCGATGTGGGGATTGACGTGTTTGCCCGCGATCTGCGTGAGGCCGCCACCCGCACTGACGTCTATCGCTCGGTCATGTTCGCCAGCGCGACGGAGTTGCCGTATGCCGATGCCGCCTTCAACACGGTCATCAGCAACTGCGTCATCGAGCATATCCCGGACAACGCCGCTGTGCTGGCTGAGATTTTCCGCGTGCTGCGCCCTGGCGGCGTCTTCGCCACGACGCTGCCCAGCGAGCATTACCCCGAATATCTGCTCGGGGCAACGACTTTTCGGGCAGCCGGCCTCCGTTCTTTAGGGCACGCCTATGGCCGCTTCTTCAATCGCATTTCCAACCACTATCATGTCTACTCGCCCCAGGTCTGGCGCGAGCGGTTGAGCGCGGCCGGCTTTCTGGTCGAGGAACAGACCTACTACTTCTCGGCGGCCGCTCACCGGCGCTTCGATTTGAGCCACTACCTGGGCGTGCCGAATCTGGTCACCAAACGCCTCTTGGGACGGTGGGTACTCTTCGACGGGCAGATGCGGCTCTTCGAGCGTTGGCTGCGCCCATACTATGAAGAACCGCTGCCCGAAGCGGGCGCCTATCAGTTTGTCCAATGTCGAAAGCCGTGACGTATCTGCAGGAGGAGCGGCAATGGACTCCGCGCCAACGTCTCCGCTGACTGACCAAGCGACCGACCGTCCCATCAGTGACCCCATGCTGCCGGCGGGAGACGTCCGGCCGGTGCAGGATGCGAACGACCGCGCCAACCTGGTGTTGGCGTTGGCGGCACTTGCCCTGGCGCTCATCGGCCAATTTTACTTCAAGAATCTGAAGTCGATCCTCGACGGCTTCGTCTTTTTCGGCGCCGCAATGGTTCTTTTTGTCATCCTCGCGCGCGGCCGCGAGCGCAGCGCTGCGACTGACCAGCAGGCCGCGAGCTGGTGGGCCCGGGTCTTCGTCAGGCTGCGCAGTGAGCCGATCCGTATGGCGTTGATCGTGCTCAGCTTCGTGCTGACCTTCACGGCGTTCAGACTGCTCAAAAGCCAGCCGCTCCCGCGCAGCTACTGGGATATCTTCTACGTCTGGGTGGCAGGCGTCTCCTGCTTTGTCGCGGCGTTCGTCCATCGCCCGCGCGTGGATCTGCTCGCCTGGTGGCGGGCCTACCGGTGGGAGTTGCTCGGCGTGATCGCGCTCACCGCCGTCGGATCGGTTTGCTGGCGTTGTCGGCGTTGAACGGCGAGATCAACAACATGATGGCCACCACTTTCGGCCATAGCACGTTGTATCTCTTCATCATCGCGGCCCTGATGAAACTGTCGGATATCGGCCCGTTTGGGTTGCGCCTGACTTCGGCCATCGCCGGCGCGCTCACGGTTCCGGCGCTCTATGTGCTCACGCGGCACATGTTCAACGTCCGCACGGCGTTCGTGGCCGCCGCGCTTCTGGCCGTCTCGCATCTGCATCTGCATTTCAGCCGAATCGTCGTGGCGGGCGGCATCCAGGACGCCCTCTTTGCTACGATCGCGTTCTATTTCCTGCTGACGGGATTAGAAAGACGCAGCGCCCTCCGATTGGTTTTGAGCGCGCTCGTGATGGGCTCGCACGTCTACATCTATATGGGCGCGCGCCTGGTGATCCTGTTCATCCCGGTGTACATCCTGGCGCTGCTGCTCGTGGAGCCGAAGACCGTCAAGGAGAATGCGTTCAACCTCGTGGCGTTCGCTGTCATGCTGTTGATCCTCATCATCCCGATGGGGGTCTGGGCGCTCGACCACCCAGCCGACTTCATGGCGCGCGCCAACCAGGTGGGCGTGTTCCAGTCAGGTTGGCTGGCTACCGAGGCGGTAAAGCTCAATCAGACACAGCAACACATCCTGCTCAATCTGCTGCTCCAGGCGTTCCTGACGGTGAACTACTATCCCGCCACAGGCTTCTATAACTCGCCGCTGCCGATGCTCGATTTCCTGTCGGGCGCAATCTTCATGTTGGGGATCGCGTATTCACTCTATCACGTCTTTGATCGCCGTCACCTGCTGTTGCAGGGTTGGTTTTGGTCGGGTGTGGTGGTGGGAGGAGCATTGGTCGTTCTGCCGGCGATCGCCGCGTATCGCATCCTGATTGTGTTTCCAGCGGTATGCGTTTTTGTGGGCCTGGGTCTCGACCGCCTGATCGAGTTTGCGCTGCCCAGCCGCACGGCGCTCAACCGGCTGCTGCAGGTGACGCTGACGCTGGTGTTCATCGCGGTTGTCTCTTTTGGCAATGCACGCGCGTATTTTGCGAATTACGGGCCCTCCTGCTTGTACGAGGATTGGGGCACGCGCTTCGCGTCATATATGGGAGAGGCGCTGGGCAAGGCCGGCCCATCGTACAAGGCCTATCTGTTCGGATATCCGCGCATCTGGTACGGCATCCACCCGTCGGTGGACTATCTCAGCGGGCGGATTCCGATCACCGATATCAAGGAGCCGCTGAGGGCTCCGACCAATCTGCTTAAGCCGGGCGAAAACGGCATCTTCTTCTTCACGCCGGAGCGCGAGAAGGAGCTAACTTTCGTCCAGCAGGCGCAGCCGGGCGGCCAGGTGCGACAGATCTATGACTGCAAGCAGTTGATGCTGACGGTCTATCAAGTGGGCGGAACGGGTCCATAGGCCCGCATCCTCGATTGGGCGAGTCGATGAATGGAAAGCCGCGGCTGACGGTATTGATGCCGGCCTATAATGAGGCGCGCGGATTGGCGCAGTCGGTGGGTCTGGTGCTGGCCAAGCTGCACGAGATGGCAATTCCGGCGGAGCTGCTGATCGTTGACGATTGCAGCCGCGACGGAACAGCCGAGATCGCCGACGCGTTGGCCGCTGCGGAAGCTGATGTGCTGGTGATCCACCATCCCGAAAACCGGGGGATCGGCGGTGGGATGGTCACGGGTTTCGCGGCCGCGCGTGGTGAGTGGCTGATCTTGATTCCTGCGGACCTGGCATTGGACCTGGACGAGCTGAACAAGTATTGGGATGCCGCGCCGCAGGCCGATATCGTTGTGGGGATTCGTTCGTCGTTTCTTGGGTCAACATTCGAGCGATCCAGGTGCTGTTTGGAATGCGACAGCGCCAATTCAACTATATCAGCATGTATCGGTTGGATGCGTTGCGCGAGATACGGATCGAGTATTGGCACAGCGCGTTCTTTTATGCGGAGATAATGATCAAGGCCACCGCGCTGGGGCGCCGTCTGGTCGAGGTCGACATCCAGTACGTACCGCGGGACAGTGGCGAGGCGACGGGCGCAAAGCCGATCTTCATTCTGCGCACGATGACGGATATGGTGTGCTTCTGGTTGCGGTGGGTCCGCATGGGCCCGAAGGGCGCTGCGCTGTATCGCCGGCTCGCCGAGGCATCGTGTGACTGACGTTGACACCCCTTTGGAGAAAACCAGGATGGCTGAATCGCCTGACGAAGTCAGAGCTGACTTGACACCCGATACCACGCCGGACAAAAGCCTGCGGCAGACGGGACGCGAGCTACGCGCCTGGCTGCGCACCGAGCGCGCCGTCATTTGGCTGCTCGTAGGCATCCTGCTGGTCGCGGCTTTCCTGCGCCTGACGAACCTCAGTTGGGATATGAACACCCACATCCACCCGGATGAGCGCTTCCTGACGATGGTGTCGGATGCGATGAAGCTGCCCAAGAGCC
>JALOOE010000590.1 GCA_025454565.1 Anaerolineae bacterium | reverse complement strand
GTGGGTACAGGGCTTCACGCAGGTGATCGCCGGGCAGATGCCCTACAACATCTCGCGGCGCTACGAGGCTGTGATCCAGCAATACCTGGAAGAGGCCGGCGTGCTTGTGCTGAAGCGCCACTACGCGCGGCGGCCGATCGTGAGCGAAGACGGCGCGATCGCGGCTGTGTTAGTCGAAGACCTGGCGGCCTTTCAGACGGTCAGGATTGATGTGCAGCACGTCGTGATCGAGGCATCCGGTGATGGCGAGATCGGCGCGTTGGCCGGCGCAGACTTCGACGTGGGCAGCGAGGCGCAGAGCGAGTTCGGCGAACGCTCCGCGCCGGCGGTCAGAACCAATCGAGTGCAGGGCACCAGTCTGGTCGCCATCGCGCAGCAGACCGACCACGAGGTGGTCTACATCCCGCCGCCGGGCGTGGGCCAGCAGATACCGCGCGTGTGGGAAGGCCGCATCTCCTCGTGGCTTTACCATCACGACCGCTGGTTGTCCGGCTTAGCCGAGGGGGTGAAGTTCCTGTATCTCACCGAGGCGGGCGGCGGGTCCGACACGATCCGCGACGACGGGCAGATCTATGAAGCCCTGCTGCGCCAGTTGTGGGCAGAATGGAATCACATCAAGAACGGTCCGCACCGTGAAGAGGCCAAGAATTGGGATCTGCTGTGGGTCAGCCCGAAGGCCGGCAAGCGCGAAAGCCGGCGCTTTCTGGGCGACGTGATCGTGACGCAGACCGACGCCGAGGCGGGCCGCCTTTTCGAGGACGACATCGCCTACGCCGGGCACGATCTCGACGACCACAAGCCGCTGGGCGAAGGCGGCAATATCTTCTCGCACAGCGTCCCGCCGATGTTCGGCATCCCCTACCGCGCCTGTTACTCGCGCAATGTGCCGAACTTGCTGCTGGCCGGTCGCTTGATCAGCGCGACGCACATCGCGCATTCCTCCACCCGGCTGATGCGCACGGGCGGCGCGCTCGGTCAGGCGGTGGGCTACGCTGCGGCGCTCTGCTGCAAGCACGCCTGTACGCCGCGCTCGATCTATGCCGAGTACCTGGCGGAATTGCTCGACGGTCTTGTAGCCGCTGATGCCACCATCCTGGGAAGGCCGCTCAACCCGAAGGGTGATCTGGCCCGCCAGGCGGTTGCATCGGCCAGTAGCGAGCTGCGTTTCAACGATCAAGAGCCTGGTGAGTTCTTCCCGCTAATCGCCCAGGCAGCAGCCGTGTTATGGGACTGGCCGCCGACGCTGGAGCAGGTCGAGGTGTACCTCCGCAACCCGACCGACCAACCCCAGCCGTTAACCCTCCGGATATATCGGGCGCGACACGACCGCAAATGGAAGTTCATGGAGGAGTTCGAGCGCCACGGCCGCAACGATTTGCGCGACCTAGCCTTTGCCGAGCTTACGTCTGTGCCCGTCCTCCTGCCCGCCAGGTATGAGGGATGGTTCGCCATCGCCTTTCCGCAGCCGCTGGCTATCGGCGAGAGGGACGCGAATTGGGACGACGACCGGCTGGTGCTGGCGTTGGACGTGAACGAGACGGTCCAGTGGGCGTTAGCGCAGCGCGAGTCGCCGATCGCCGAGATGGTCGAGCATAGCCACTTCAGCCCGGAATGGCGGCCGCTGAAGCGCACGGGGACGCTGCGGCTGTCTCCTGCGCCGGCCCTGGGCGAAGCGGCCAACGTGATCAACGGCTTCCATCGCCGCTTCTCCCGCGGCCCGCTGAACATGTGGATGTCTGATCTCCAGGATGGCTTGCCGCAAGAGTTGATCCTTTCCTGGTCGGAGCCACAGGAATTCGATGAGGTATGCCTCACGTTCGACAACCTGGCGAAGCTGCGGCACGAACAGCCCTGGGAGTGCGGCCAGCGGGTGCTGCCCATCCTGGTCGAGTCGTATGAGTTGGCCGCCTGGCAGGATGGCGCGTGGCGGACACTCGCCGCCGTGTCGGGCAATTATCATCGATTCCGCCGCCACCGCTTCCCATCCGTGACGGCAGACCGGTTGCGCCTGCGCGTCCTGGCGACCCATGGTGGCCCTGCCGCAGCCAGCGCGCGGGTCTACGAAGTGCAGGTGTACCACCGTCGTCCGTAGAGGCGGTTACCAATGCCGTCTCGTCTCAGTCCATACAAGGGAGGATGATCCGATGTCTGTCCGTACCAAGCTTAATCGTCGTGACTTCCTGAAGCTCGCCGGGCTGGGAACAGCCGGCGCCGCGCTGGCCGCGTGCGCGCCGTCGGCTCCCGCGCCGGCGCCCGCCGCGCCGCCGGCTGCAGCAGCGACCACTGCACCCAAAGCCGCCGAGCCGACCAAGGCGCCTGAGCCGACCAAGGCCCCGGCTGCGCCTACCGCCACACCCGGCGTCACTGCCGTCCCGGCCGCCAAAGACGCTGTACCCATCAGCTACTGGCATATCTGGGGTGGCGTCCGCGTCGATCAATTGCAGAGCGTGCTCAATGACTTCATGATCGCCAATCCGAAAATCAAGGTCGAGCCACTCCTGCTGCCCAACCCAGGCTACTCCGACAAGATCCTCACCGGCCTGGCAGCCGATCCGCCTGACCTCACGATGATATACACCGACGAATTCGCGCCATCGGCCAAGCGCAATGCACTCAAGCCGGTGGATGACCTGCTCAAGGCGGGCAATTTGACGGGCGATATCTGGTATCCCGGTATCTGGAACATGAGCCAGTGGCAGGGCAAGACGTTCGGCCTGCCGTTCGTTGGCAACTTCCTGCAGATGGTTTACTGGAACAAGGATGACCTGAAGGGCGCGGGGATGGATCCAGAGAAGGGGCCAGCTACTTGGACGGAGCTCATGGATCTTGCCAAGAAG